>CAMKGA010000032.1 GCA_946412015.1 uncultured Caryophanales bacterium | reverse complement strand
TCTACAAGATTTATATAGTAAATCTCTTGTAGACACAGTTAAGTTAACGAGACCGATGTAATTTTGACTTGAGATGATAGATATAAAGTTGGGCGAACGCCAAGAGAGCTAGCGACGCTGTAGCCGCTGCTGCTGACATATCCCGAACCGCCTAGAAGGAACGCGCTACGCGAGTTGTCCGAACCAGGCGACAAAAGCCACTGTGCAGAATTACTATTAGTATTATATATCCAACCATTTGTTTTTCCTGATGAACCATCACAATTATAGCCATCTGTATAACAAGTATTATCTACTTCTAATGCATAGGTATAGCTATAATCACTTGGATACATCAAAGCTATTTTCCCATTCCATGAAGTGCTTCTACCACTATATACCGTTGTCCTACGTTCAAAATTATAGTAATCTTCCCCTTTTAAATATTTAAATTTATAACTTCCACCTAAATAATATTTGGTATCTGCAACCTTACTCTTACTTGTATCATCTAATCCATTATAATAATCTCCATTTAAATATGTATTTAATGTTGCAGTTGACCACTCATTTACTACATTTGAATTCCATTGCATACTTCTTGATAATTTTTTGTTTCTTACTATCTTTATTCTTTGTTCAGTATTACCATTTCCATCTTCTACTGTAAATACACCAATTATTCTCCATAACTCATTATTAAATGTTACATAGTTATTTGGGCTTGCACCAATGTATCTATAATCAGTTGAAGCTCCTGTTTGCTCTGTTGCAGAATGCTCAAACGTATACATTTCAGCTGTATTTCCATCTGTATAGTTTGTGATAGTAGCTGGGTTTGCTTTTGCAACCAAATCATTTACTGCAGATGGTGAATTTACTATACTACCATAATGATAATATCCATCTTCTTCCGTATTAGATGTTACATCTACATTGTTTACTTTACATTTAGTCATATATATAGTTCCATCATAATTAACTGTAACACCACATGCTACTGGTTTACCTTTGTAATCGATAGTTAACGTTGTATAATCTTCAACTACAACACCATTTGTATTAAAGTATGCAACTGATGCGTTTTTTAAAGCTAATCCATACATATCTACATATTCTTCGTTAGTTATATCTCTAGTACCGTAGTGATAATATCCATCATCAGTTGTATCATCTTTAACTAGCTTCCCAGCGACACGACATTCAGATAAATATATTCCTCCATTTTCCTTAATTTGCATTACATTACAGTTTACAACTTTACCTGTATATTCTACATTTAAGTTTTTTAAATCAGTTGGAAATGCTCCTGTATCAAGTAAATGAGTAGCTATTGCTAACTCGACACTTCTTCCGTATGCATCAATACTTCTCTTATCTGCTGATATTTTAGCTTTTCTTATTATATTCATTACTAGTGGTGTTATTATTAATGCTAAGATTGCTAGTATTACTAATACTGCTATTAATTCTATTAAGGTAAATGCTTTCTTTTTCATTATATCCCTCCTATCTCATATATTACCTTTATATTAAGTTTATCAAAAAAAAACGCAAGATTTATTGCGTAATTTTCTAGTTTTTTAAATTTTCTATCTGTTTTCTTGTAAGTCCAGTTATTTTTATAATTGTTTCTATAGGAAATTTTTCTTCTAACATTTTTTTTGCAGCTTCTAACTTACCTTGTTCAATACCTTGCTCAATACCTTCTTCGATATATCCATTTCTAAGTTTAATCCTATCTTCTTCGTCTGTAAATAATTGATGAAATTTATTATCTTTATTTAGACTATCTATATCATTAACTATTTTATCCATATAATCATCATCCTTAATATTTAATAAATCTTCTTTTTCCATTCCTACTATTAGTATATCTTTATACTTATTATAGTATTCCTTTGATTTATTTTTATTATACCATTCGTATATAAAATAATCAACATTTATATCGATAGTCTTTATCATATCTGTTAGTATTTTTCTATCGTTTATATCTCGATATTCATATATACTTATTCCTTTTTTATTTTTTCCTTGAAAGATAAAATTAATTTGAATATGTTGATCAATTGTTTTATATGATACATCCTTATCAGTATCAGATACTAAAGCACTACATAGATATAAGAAGTTTCTATTTTTAATATTTATACTATAATCACTATTAATTTCTATATTAATTACTTTATCATTAGTTTTAACTAATATATCTATTATTTTATTTTTTATATAGAGTCTATCTTTTGTAAGTTCACTATTTCTTATATCTAGTGTTTCAATTTTAAAACTACTATCTACATGATGCATTATATTTGTTAGAAATATTTTTAATAGTTCTTTATCCCTATAGAATACATTTTTAAATACTTGATCATACTTCAAAGTATAATACATAATTCCTCCTTTCAATTATAACATTCGATAAAACTTATCAAAATCCTTTTTTATAATAAAAAAATATAGAGTTTTATCTATATTATTTTAAATATTCATTTATAAATGGAACTACTTGTTTTTTTCTAGATGTCATGTTATCAACAAATACACCTTGATATACATCATCTAAATTAAAAGATTCCTTAATCATTTCATCACAATTGTTTGTATAAAATATATATGAACCATTTTTTATTACATCTGTTGCAATAAATAAAATAAATTCTAAATCATTTTTTGTTTTCTTTTCTTCCATAATATTTAAGTACTCATCTTTATCTTTCATAATATTATCTATATCCATAGTAATTGTCTGACCTATAGCATATTTCTTATCATCAACTTGAAAACTTTTATAATCTTGTGTTAATACTTCTAATTTAGTAAGGCCATCTATACTAGTTCCTGCTTTTAACATTTCATGGTAATATTTTTTATAGTTTAAATTCATATGCTGAGCTAATTTTTTTACAGTAATTATATCAAGTTCTGTTGTTGTACTACTTTTTAGTCCTAATGTATCTGATAAAATTCCTGATATCATTAATCCTGCAATCTCATATGGTATTTCTATATTTTGTTCTTTATACATTCTATACACTATTGTGTTAGTACTACCTACTGCCATATTTCTAACATTAATTGGATCGCTTGTAGATAAATCTCCTATTTTATGGTGATCAACTACCTCCATAATATATGCTTCACTAAGTCCATCTACACTTTGACTTGATTCGTTATGATCAACTAAGATTACTTTTTTTAGATGTTTTTCATTTTTTTCTGTAATTCTTATTAATCCAATACATTCATCATGCTTATTTACAACAGGATAGTTATTATGACCTAATTTTCTTGCTTCCTTTAAGAAATCATAAAAACCATACGATTCACTAAATTTATAGAATTTATTTTTATTCATTAAGTTTTTTACATATTCACTTAAAATTACTAATTTAGATGTTTCAAAAGAATTATATGGTGTACTAATTATATTTATTTTTTTACTTTTAGCACTATCTAATATAGTATCATCAACAGTAGTATCACCAACGAGAATTATTAGTTTAACTTTATTTTCTATAGCATGTTTAATAATACTTTTTCTCTTTCCTACAATTAATATTGTGTCTTGATTAAAATTGTAATTATTAACTATAGTATCACTATCTAAGGTTGCAGCAAAAACTTTCCCATTAAATTCTTTATCATTTTTTAATACTTTTTTACCTTTAAGTACTCTTACTAAATTATCATATGATGTATTTACGTGACATGAATCGTCTATTAATTTAGCTACTATATCTTTTGATGTAATCATTCCTTTTATTTTTTTATTTTTATCAACTATGGGGGATCCTGTAATGTTTTTTTCTTTTAAATAATTGTATACATCTATTATTGTAGAATTTTCACCAATATAAACCCCTTTACAATAATCAACATCTTTTATTTGTAATTTAACATTATCTAAGTATGACGGTTGTTTAACATTAAAATATTTTAAAACAAATTTTGTCTCCTTATTAATTTCTCCTAAAATTCTTGGTTCTGCTTTTATGCCTAAGCGTCTTTTTAAATAAGCAACAGCAATGGCACTAGTAACACTATCAGTATCAGGATTTTGATGTCCAAACACATAAACTTTTTCTTTCATATATTACCTCATTCTTTGTTTTCTAATGTAACTTCAATACTATCTATATTTTTTCCTTCTTCTATATTTTGTGATATAACATATCCACTACCATTAATCTTATAGCTTACACCAATTAAATCGCAAAATCTAATAACATCAATTCTCGACCAGCCATTCATATTAGGCATCAATGTTTCACTTCCATTAGTAACTAAAAATACTTTGTTATTATTAACAATTTTAACTCCTTTTTTAGGATATTGATCTATTACTTTATCACCATTACCAATTACAACAACTGATGCATTGATATTTGCAAGGCTTGCTTTAGCATCCTCTACATTTTTACTAATATAATTATCAATAGTATTATTATTGTTATTTAAATTATAATTTTCATTAAACATATCATAATATTTAGCAATATTTTTAGTAAGCTCTTGAATTGAATCTGAAAGAGCATAGTTTTGATTATGACTTGGTTTTTTAGTTGCAGCATATATTATAATTTTAGGATCATCCTTTGGATACATCATAGATATTGATGATATATAATCAGTAGCTCCTGTTAAGTATCTACCGTTTTCATATATTTGAGCTGTTCCAGTTTTACCAATAATATTAAAATTTTCAATATAATATTTGTGTCCTGTTGCCCAATCATCAGCAACAACTTTTTCCATTAAATCTTTTATTTTATTTACAGTATCTTGACTTACTACATTTTCTTTTTTATTTATTTTAGTAACTATTTCTTTTCCTGTTTTTTTACTAACTTCTTTTTTTACTATATGTGGAGATATCATAGTACCATCGTTAGCAATAATAGATAATGCCTGCAAGTGCTGAATTGGAGTGGTTAATATTCCTTGCCCATATCCTGCAGCAAGTATCTCTATTGGATATTTAAAATTTAAAGCTCCGCTCGCTTCAGATGAAAGTTCAATATTTGTTTTATTTCCAAATCCATATTTTTCAAAACAAGATTTAAGTTCATCTTTAGATAAATGCTTATTAATTAAATTAGCAATTGCAGTATTACTTGAATATTCAAATCCGGTATCATAGCTAATATCTCCCCAACCATTTTTATCCCAGTCATTTATTCTATCTTTATCATCTACCTGAAAGTATCCTGATTTATATGTTTCAGAACCATTATATACTCCCTTTTCCATAACGCACATATATGTAAATATTTTCATAGTAGATCCTGGTTCATATTGATATGATACCAAAGGATTTTCATATTCCATATCACTTGGAATATTATTTGGATCAAATGATTTTGATGAACTACTACCAAGTATTTCCCCAGTCTTGGCATCCATAACCTCGATAATAGTCCATTCTGGTTCATATTCTGAATCAACTTTATATATTGCACTTTCTACAAATCTTTGAATGCTTGAATCAATTGTTAAATATATATCATCACCATCTATAGCAGCAACATTCTCCTCCGGTGTATCAGGAATCTTATATCCAAATTTATCCTGTTCATATTTTTCATATCCATTAACACCGGTTAATTTATCATCATATTTTGATTCGATACCAAGCATTCCTTTTATATTTCCAGAATCATCTACTTTAGCATACCCAATAATATGGGATGCAAAATTACCAGCTGGATAATATCTATTCACGGTTTTTTCAAAGGAAATTCCAGGCAAATTTAGACTTTCTATTTCTTTTTTCTTAAGTTCTGTTATATTTCTTCCATAATTACCAAATTGAACTTGATATTGTTTTTTATATAATCTTTCTAATACATATTCATAATCTGCCCCAATTACTTCTGATAATTTTCTTGCAGTATCTTCTTTATCTTTTACATACATTGGATTTTTATTACTGTCAAGTCTATTTTCATCCAAATATGCAATTAACGTATAAGAAGTAACATTTAATGCAAGTGTATCTCCATTTACATCAAATATTTTTCCTCTTTCAGCAATCTTTTCTTTTTTTATTGTATTTCTATTAGCAGCAAATTCTTTCATATTAATTCCATATATACTTTTAGATAGTGATAAATATACATATTGTCCATATAAAATAAGTATTCCAAGTAAAAAAAACAAAAAAATTAAATTAGAAACATTCCATCTTGTTTTCTTATTTTTCTTTTTCTTCTTCATGTACACCACCTATCATAAATATATTTTATCACATAATAAAATTTTTTTCAGTAAATTAAAAGAATTTATTATGTAGCCGCATTCTATAATTTAGTTTTATAGATATATCCTATATGATTTTCTGGAAACCCATCTTCTATTTCATTCCATTTTAAATGAGAATTTATAAATTCTATTTTTTCATGTACTTTAATTGAAGAAACGTTATCTTCTTCAATTCCTGAAATTATTTTATTAGGGCTATATTTTTTTATTTCTTCAATTATATGTTTTAATATTTTATATCCTAACCCTTGATTCCTATATTCTTTTTTTGTAAATAATGCACATATATAAAAATCATGATATATACTATTATATTCATATCCATTAACCATAGAAACTAGTTTATTATCATCATATAATAATACTAATATTGAATTAGGTATACTAAATATAAAATCTAGATGTCTTGTAATATTATCTATATTAGCTAATTTATTAGTATCATCTTGATAAAGAAGTTTTATATCTTCTATATACTTACTTTTATTTAATAAATAATCTTTACTTAATACAACTTTATATTTCATATAAACTACCTTTTTTTATTATTTCTACTTATAATTGCATCTATATAATCATCCAAGTTGATTAAACCCATATTAATAATAAATTCATCTAATTTTTTTCTATCTATTAAATAACACTTTTTTTCTTCATTTGATAAATCATATTTACTTATTATTTTAGGAACAACAACTTCATATTTTTTCTTAATATAATCATTTACTACTTCATAATCGTGATAAATATAATTTTTAAACGTTTTATAATCAAGTAAACTAATTTTATCTTCATCTAAAAAATTTGTATAAAACTCATAATCAGTTATTAAATGAATTAAAACGCCTTTATCAAAATCACTATTAACACTATTTTCCTGAAGATAATTATCTAA
This sequence comes from uncultured Caryophanales bacterium, assembly GCA_946412015.1. GTDB lineage: Bacteria > Bacillota_I > Bacilli_A > RF39 > UBA660 > RUG12438. The sequence continues at coordinate 12,437 of CAMKGA010000032.1, read as the reverse complement.
TGAAACTTTTCCGGATAAGAACTTTTTTAAATTTGATTTATCAGTATATTTTGTATAATGACTTTTAATTTTATCAGGTGCTAAATCTACTGATAAAACTCCTTTAATAAAATCATTTTTATTCTCAATATAATGTTTTTTTAAATACACATTAGCTATAGCTAAATGAATTACAAAGCTTGCCATATAAAACCATCCTTTTTAATTATCTCACAATTTATATTAAATCTATTCTTATTCCTAAAACACCATACTTATCTTGTTTTTCTTTTGTATAGAACCGTTCTAATTCACTAATTAATTCTTCTTTGGACAATGATTTATCAGATAAAATAGATATATCAAAATCTTTAAACATATCTTCAAAATTATTATATCTTAATAAACCAATAACTTTAACATTAAATGATTCATTTAAATCAGGTTCTTTTAAAAATTTAATTGTATCACCAATTTTTATTTGCTGTCTTTTCTCATCAAAAAGTCTAATTTCAATTCTTTTTGTACCATTAAGAATAAAATTATAATATTTAGGTTGCAATTTTAATTTGTATTCCATACTATCACCACTATAATTATACAACAAAAAACTAACTATTTCTAGTTAGTTATTATCTCTTGGTACGGACAAATAGTATATCCGAAACCTAGGGAATAGTTGATAAACAACTAATCACTAAAATAGTAATAACATAATTTTTTAAATTAATAAAGATTAACCTATAAATTTAGGAAAAAAAGTTGATTTTTAAATTAATTTTGCTATAATATATCTTGACTTTTGTTTTTTAGGGGGATATATATGGACAAAAACAAATTAATAGAAATTAAGAAAAGATTATTAGCATTAGGATTAGCTGGTGTAATGCTTGGAACTGCTGGTTGTACTAGTAATAAAGATGAAAATGGAGTTCCTAAACATGTTTCTATTTCTTCTGAATATTCAAATGTAGATGATTATTATAAATATGTAATGCAAAATGGTGAAGCAGTAAAATTATATAATAGTGCAAATGTATATTTACTTTTCAATAAAGAAACATATGATGTAAGTGAATACATATATTATAGAAGAAATATTTTAGGTGGTTTAGGAAGACATGTTGAGTTATATGATTTGCCAAATGAAAATATGATTGTTTATTCTGATGGTATAAGTACTACATATAATGAAGAATATTATAATTATTTAATAGAAAATAATTATCAAGTTTGTCTTACTGAAGTAAGTGATTATGTTGAAGGACATACTGGTAAAGAATACTATTCACTTGATGAAATAAAAGAGTTAGAACCTCAAATTGCCGAAAGCTTAAAAATAATTAATTCTGCTAAAGTTAAAACAAAATAATAATGTTATTATACATAATTAATTAATAACGGGAATACTATATAATGTAGTACAAAATGTCCATGGATTGACTTTAAATATAACTTGTGCTACAATTTAATTACTCAATGACCAAGGGTTATATGAGTCCTGGAGACGCAACTTTTATTAGTTGCGTTATCCGTTTATACTAAAATGAAAAGCCTCTTAATTTTGATTTAAGAGACTTTTTTGTATTTATTATATTTTTTTAATACATTCTGCAAATATCCTGGCTCATCAATTAAATATGAACTAATTATGTACATATCATTTTTATTTTTCTCAAGAATTATTATATAACTATGTAAATCATCACTATATAATAGTTTAGTTCTTTTAGTATTTTTATATGGAACAGTCCATACTTTTATTTTACTACATTCTAAATCATCACAAGTTGAACAATTTAAATAATTTTTTATCATTGGAGCAACATAATTAATAAAATATGCACGAGGTTCTTTCATTCTAATTTTTATTCCAAAATTTTTCTGCGTTTTAGTAGTCAGATGAAAGAATCCTTGCATTCTATTATCTTCAAATGGTGTAGTAAACACTTTAATTTTCATTCCATTTATTTTTAAATCACCATAATATATATTTTTTATAAAATAATCATATAATTCTTCATCTGTAGTAGTTTCAGGCAATGGTCCATTTAAACCACATTTATTTTTAGTCAATATCATCTCTTGATCTCCAAATAAATATATTAAATTTTGTATTACTATAATATGATGAAGTATCGAAATCATTTTGATATAATTTTTTAATTTCATTAATAATATTTAGCTTTACACTATTACCAGAAAGATTCCTATAATAATATGATAATGCTCCAATCAAAATATCATTAATTTGTAGTATTGGTGCTTCATAAGATCTAATTGGTTGAACTTTTTTTATAGTCTTTTTATTTGTATCTGACATTTTAATTCTTAAGTAATCAAGCATTACTTGATGATAATAATATGAATTAGTATCTTTTATGTCAGGATAGATATTATATGAATTACCTGGAATAATAATATATTTTAACATTTCATAATATGTCTTGTGATAGAATTCATTTTCAGTTTGATTATATTTTTCATGGTCTAATTTTGTTTTATCAATAACAATAACTCTAAATTTTAAATCATCATTATTAAAAAAATAATTAATAATATCTAAATATAATTTTTCAGTTTTTTTATCAATCTTATTCCATTTTAATTCTATTTTATTAGAAATATTATAATTTTCCTTTAAATGTTCTATATATTCATTTACCTTTTTTACTTTATTTTTGGGACAATAAACTGCTCCAATTAACATATATTTGCTGTCATTACTTACTAGATGGCAACTTTCATCACAATAAACATTGTATTCCATTTGAATCCTCCTTTTAATTAATTATTATATCACTAATACTCGATAATTTATTAACATTTCTTAAATTATCTTTCTTTTCTATTTTCTTTGCTTAAATCTAAATTTTCAATGTCATCATCATCTAAAACATTATCATTATACATATCATTAACAACATCAATGTATTTATCATCTTTATCATACCAACTATGAAGTTTATCATGTAAGAAAGATATTATTTTTTCAAATCTATCTTTCCAATATTCTAGTGTGTTTTTTTAATCTTGCATTTTAGATTTTAAAAATGATATTTCATTCTCCTTTTCTTTAATTGTACCATTTAAAGTCTTAACTCTTAGATTAAGTGCTTCATTATTTTCAGTTAGAGTTTTAATCTTATTATTTTTATCTTTTAATTGTTCATGAACATTAACTAAAGTATTAGACAAAGTTTGTATCTTATCATATTCTTTACTAGTATTATCTACTTGTTCGATAAAGTCGATAAAAGAATCTTTATCATCTTTTGATAAAATATAATTATCTTTATTAAGTTTAGATATTTTTAATTTATCAATTTTATCTTTTATATCTTTAGAGTTTTGTTTTAGCTCTGAAGATTTTTTGTTTGCTTGTTTTAGATTTTCAGTATTCTTCTCAATTTGTTTTTTTATTTCAATATAGTTATCCATATCAGATACATGAATATCTCTATTTCTACCTTTTTGCTTTTGTTTTAAAGTAGAATCTAGGCTATATACTTGGTTAAATTCTTCAATACATAAAGTTCTCATTTTGTCTTGTAATCTAATCAATGATTCTTTGGTAAACACATCAGATTTACCAACTTGTTTTTCCATTCCATTTTTATTTTTATATTTAATTGGAACTCCAACAATATGTAAATGTGGACTTGTTTCATCATAATGAATTATGGCACTAGCTACTTTAAAGTTTGGAACAAGCATTTCTAAATCATCAACTTGTTTTTTATATACCTCAGACATTTTCTTTTTAAAAGTTTCATCTTTTATAATAATTATATTAGGTTCAATATAAGTTAAATTTGTTCTATCTATTTTTCTTATGTTTTCATTTATGATTTTAGGTGTAGTTTTAGCAAACTCACATATAATTTCTAATTTCTTTCTTAATAATTCTTCAATAGGTAATTCTTCTTTAATAATATTTACCATAATACCATCCTTTCTTTCGGATGTTTTTAATAACACAAAAAAACTAATCCATTTCTGAATTAGTTATTTATCAAACTCAAACTATAAAAGTTCGAGCAGAATTCCTCTTGGTAGCGACGGAGGGAGTTGAACCCCCGACACCATGGGTATGAACCATGTGCTCTAGCCAACTGAGCTACATCGCCAAATCAAAGTAACAAATTAATTTTACCACAAAATATTAATTTGTGCAACAATTTTTTACATTGATTTTATTAATTTTAATAAAAATGGGCATAATAACCCATTTTTATTAGAAACTACTTATAACATTTGTTGCATATATAGAAGCAAGAGCAAAATTTACAATGATATATAAAATTACAGTTGCAACTACTACTGCTGGTGTATAAGCATATATCAATTTGTTTTTATCAAGATTAGTAACATCACTTACTCCTTGATATAAGTATAATAAATAGAATAATACACCAATTAATACAAATGCCATTGCTACATAAGCTGATGCAAATGATATTAATATTGCAAGTATTGATACCATTGATAGAATAATTGAGCAAGCTCCTGTAAGTGCAAATGTTTCCTTAATGCTATATTTAGCTTTATATATTACATTTGCAAATAAGAAAATACCCATAGCAATTATTCCAAAATAGAATGCTACACCAAATAATCCACCAAAGAATGGTTGAATAAATGGAACTCTATATGAGCTTCCAAAAACTGTAGATTTAATACTTGATACTAAACTTGTAGCACCAGTTCTTAAACATAGACAGTATAATAATAAACCACCAATTAAGCAATTTACTGCAAGTATTATAACGCCCATTAACCATTTATCTTTTTTAGAATATTTTTTTATTGTATCTGCTGGTTTTACAAAGATACCTGCAATAAGTCCAATAAAATCATTAAAGCCTTTATTTATATCTATATTTGTATTATTACTATTTTCAACTACATCATTTACACAACTACATGGTTTTCCATCTTCTAATTTCTTCCCACATCTCGTACAAAACTTAGCCATTTTATCACTCCTTTTTAATAATTAGAAAAATATGTTGAAAAATCATCAATATCAACTAATTGATAATTGTTATTGCTATATGATAATGTTAATGTCATATATCTATAATCTGAATCATCATTAGTTTTCTCTTCGTCACTATATGATTTATATTTTACAATATAATCATAATTAACTTTTAATTCAACTTCTAAATTACCATCTTTAGTTAAAGAAGCATCATAAACAGTTAAATCAGTAACAGAAAATTTAGTTAATATATTACTATTATCTTTAATATCTTTATAAAGTTCATTATAACTTTTTTCTAACTTAGTTACATCTTTAGAATTAAAACTTGACTTTATATCTGCAAAACTCTTATCAGAAATAATACCATTATAAATTGTATTAATTGAATCTTTTGCATATTTAGTTATTTTATTCTTTGTTTCTTTAGACATCGCATCTTCATCAAATGATACAGTGTGTGTATTATAATAACTAGATGGTTTTACACTATCTTCAATAACAAGTCCGCTAGGTAATGTTGCTTTTATCTCTGTTTTATAAGAGAATACTTGAGGAAGCACATAAATATCATAATTACTATTTGACTTATTATTATCAAGATATTTTTTATCAACCTTAATTCCACCAAATGTAAGAGTAGAACCTTTAGTTACTTTTAATGTATAATCCTTTACAACATCTGAATCTATTGAATCACTAATAGTCCAATTATCAAAGAATAGAAACTTCTTACTTTTTTGTTTAGTTAAAATAACTTCTTCTGACTTTTCAGCTGTACTATTTTTTACTGTATATTTAAATTTAACTTTAGCTTGTAGTTTACCTAAAGAATATTCAACACCAGTTATAGTATAATTTGTAATATCTAAATCTTTAAGTTCATCTTTTACATATGAATCAAACACTTTTTTAGATGTAAAAGTATTATCTCCATCTACTTTAACATAATTATATAATTTATTACTATCCTTATTTACTATTGCCTTAATATAATCATTAGCAATATTTTTTGGATTTGTAATATTTATGCATATTATAACAAATGTAATAATAGCAACAAATAAAGCTGATAAAGAAATAATTAAACAAAGTATTCCTTTACTTAATCCCTTTTTCTTTTTTGTATTATTTGCATTATTATCTGGAATACTACTTTTTTTAGGAGTCTCTTTCACCTCTTTTTTTTCATTATTATGAATTAATTTCGCACCACATTCACTACAAAATGCATCAGTTTCTTTATTCTTTGTACCACATTCACCACAAAACATATAATCCCTCCTCTCTTATATATAATTTTACAATTTTCGAATTATTAAGTCAATATTACTTAAGAGTATTTTTGAACTTTTATAATACATGGTGACCCCCTAAATGTGATATATATTTAATCATATGTTAAAATATTAGGTCAGAAATGGAGGTGAAACTATGTTTTTTAGTTATAAAGATATGTATGATTCTATCGATAATGAAAAAATCTTAATGGATAAGAGATTAGAATTAGTTAGATATGCTAATGATAATGGTGTTAAAGTTGCTGCTAGATTTTATAAATGTAGTAAAAACACTATTAAAAAATGGTGCCGTAGATATGCTATATATGGTTATGCTGGTTTAAAAGATAAATCTAGAAGACCAATTCATTCACCAAAACGAATACCAGATGATGACATCATTAAAATTAAAGAAACTTGTGATTATGCTAAAGAAAAAGGTAAATATATTACTGTTAATAATGTTAGAAAGCGAACAGGCATAAAAGACTATTCAGATGTTACTATGAATAGATATATTAATTTAGCTTGTGGTAAAAGAAAAAATCTTAAACACACTCAACCTAAGGGTGGAGATGTATCTTGGAAACAACATTTAAAACCGTTCCAGTTGTGGCAGGTTGATATTAAATATTTAACTGATATTAACAATTTAAAACCGTATTTTAAAAAAGATAGTGATAGATCTTTAGCTAAATATCAAATAACTGCTAGAGATGTAGCTACTGGTTTTCCTATAGTTGCTTATTGTAATGAAAAATCTGCAACTTATACAAAAATGTTTTTAGAAAAGATTTTATATGAATTTTTAAAACAATTTGATGGCATTGATTTAAAATCAATTACTATTCAAACAGATAATGGTAAGGAATTTACTAATAAATATACTAAAACTCATGGCAAAAGTCCAAAAGAAACTAATTTTACTTTATACATTTATTGTAAATTCAAAAAGCATAAAACTAATCCACCAGGTTCTCCAACTTATGATAGTGATGTAGAATCATTTCATTGGTCTATTGAAAGAGATTGCTTAGCTTGGGATGATATAATAGATAATGAAACATTGATAGAATATACAACTGAATATATAACCAACTATATTAACACAGAAATTAAAACTAGAGGTTATTCACCCCTAGATAAAATAAAAACCGCTTATGAAATTGATAATATCAAATTCCCTAAGCCACAGCTATTAACTGTATAGCTCCCCAGCTACAGTTAATAGTTTATCATAAATTTAGAATAAAATAAAATTGAAAGGATAAATTATTATGTTAAAAGAAAAAGAATTATTATTTGAAGATATAAAACACTATTCAATTATATTAGATGATTACATAAATAAAAGATATAAATATACATTAAATACAGAATATTTAGATGATGAAATAAAAGTAATTTCTAGTTGCTTAATTGAAACAATTAACGATTATGAAGAAATATTGATTAATGAAGAAACTAAATAACAGTCAAGGCCGAACGCAGTGAGTGTATTTAGCCTTGACTGTTATAAACATTTTATAATGGTTATACAATCAAACACACTTTTTTGTGTTTGATTGTTACCAACCTTAAAAAATTCTACATCGTTAGATAATTAATATATTTTGCCCAAGGGGTCATGATGTCTTGACAAAAGTTAACTTAAGAGTATTTTTTTATATATTTTCCATGCCCTGATAAACTTATATCACAATTATTAATTTCTTCTATACTAATAAATGTATTTATTCCATATATACTTTTTAAAGAATTAACCATCATCATATACCTAACTATTGCATCTTTATACATCTTATCTTCTATTAAACTTACAACAGGTTTTATATAATTAAAAAATACTTTACTTGCAATAAGTTTATTGTTTTTATCACTTTTTATATATTCACATAATTTTGGTCCCACTATATCATATTCAACTAGTATCTTGCTATATTCCAAATTTTTATGTAAATAATTATCACGAAAATTTCTTAATGTATTTAAATAGTAATTATTATCATTTATTTTTAATATATTGCACATAATAGTAGTTAAATAACACCCTGATGAACTATTTTTATTCTTACTATAATCTATTGCATTATTATATTCTCCAGTTGATCTACTATATGCTTTTGTATAACTATAACAAACATTATCAGTAGATAGATGCCTATCATATTTTTTCTTACAATAATATTTACCATATATATCTCCTGTAGATAAATCTAAATATGTACAACTGCCACAATTTTTATCCATTTAATCACCCAGTAACATATTATAGCAAATAAAAAAAATAATGCAATGAATACATTACTTTTTTACTAATTCTTGAAATTTATTTCCTTTTTCAATAAAGTTTTTATATTTATTATAACTTGCTGCAGCTGGAGAAAGCAAACAAATATACCCTTTTTTAGTTACCTTTTTAGCAGTACTTACTGCATCTTCTAATGATTCACATTTATATATTCTTTTATTACTAGTCATAAGACTATCTGCAATTTTATAGCCAGTCTCTGGCATACATATTAGATTTGTTATACTATTACTTCTTAAAAATTCAATTAGTTTATCGTAATTAATTCCTCTATCCATTCCACCAAGTATTAATGTATCAACCCTAACAAGTGATTTTATTGCATTGATACACGCCTCAGGAATAGTAGCAATAGCATCATCATAATAAGTAATACCATTATATTCCCCAACAAGCTCTAATCGGTGTGCTAGTGGTTTAAAATTATTAATTGTATCTATTACTTTATCTAAAGGTAAATAGTATACTTCAGCTACAGCTAAACTAAACATAATATTTTCTAAATTAGCGTCTCCTATTAAGTTTCTTTTTGATGTAATATCATATAATTTTTTATTTTTATAATATATAAAGTTATCCCTAATATGCATATGAGTATTATCTTTTAAACTTACACTTACCATATCTTGCTTATATGTATTATTTAAAACATACTCTTTTACATTATCATTATCATATGCATAAATTCCAGTATCTAATTTATCTTGATATTTAAATATATTAAGTTTATTTTCGTAATAGTGTTCAACACTACCAGCATGGTCTAAGTGTTCAGGAAATAAATTAAGTAAAATAGCTACATGTGGAGATACATTTACAAACTCTAGTTGTAAAGCACTCATTTCAATAACTAATATAGAATCATCTTTAAAATTATCTATATCATCAAATATAGGTGTACCTATATTACCAAGTAAATGTGCATCATATCCTGAGTTTTTAAACATTTCATATATAAGAGTTGTGGTAGTACTTTTACCTTTAGTTCCTGTAATACCTATAATATTTTTTCTATTTACTTCCATTAATAATTCTAACTGTGAAGTTATTTTATCTTTAAAATTAGTAATATCAATATCTTTTAAGACAACTCCTGGAGCTTTTATTATAATATCATAACTATCTAAATTATCTAGGTAATTATCATGAATAACTACTACATTAGAATCATTTTTTATAAGTTCATCATTACTATAATCTTTCTGATCTAATATATATAAAGTACAGTTGCTAAATTTACGAATAAATTTATAAGTACTTTTACCCTCCATACCAAATCCAAGTATAGCTATTTTTTTGCCATCTAATTTTCTAAATATTTCTTCCTGCATCTATCTAATTCCTCTCTTACAATATTCATAAATTTATCATCAATATTATTTTCATCATTAATTCCATATAATATATTTTTATCTTCATAAAGTGGATAATTATCTTTATAATATTTTAATAAATATGGTAGCTTTCCATCAAGTTTATTAATAAGCATACTTACTGCATATCTAGCTTCTTCAAATGTACCTACACATTCAAATGGCTTCTTATTACTATATCCTACTAATTCAATAAAAGTATTAAGTAATTCTTCATCTTCATATAAATCACTACCAAATATATTAACTAAATCATCTTTATATAGAAATGGACTTAAAATTATGTAGACAAACAAACACTTCGCACATTTACCACACCATACCCAAGGAATAGATTTACTACCTACATTACAACTTTTAAATACTTTATGATACTGTTTATAATCTGACATTAACATAGCTATCTGAAATTCTGTCAAACATCTAAGCAAACTAAAATACTTAATATCTATATTAAAATATTTTTTAGTGTAATCATTAAAATCACATTCAAATTCATAAGTTTTAGAATATTGATGATTAATGTTAGTACCTAATACTGTAGACTGATTCGCACTAGATTCATTAGATAATACAATATACTTTCTTCCAGTTAAGTAAGCAGTAAAATAACTAATAAATGCAAGAAGGCTAGAAAATGGTGTATGTCCATTTAAGTATCCTTGTTTATTTAATTCTATTAACTTCTTATCTACATATGTCTTACGTACAAATATCTTTTTATCACTATATCCTAGTGCATTAATACACTCTTCATGTACACTTTTTGGATTTAATGAAAAACAAGTATTCTCTTCATATAAACTTTTTAAAAGCTCACAAGCAACAATAGAGTCTTTACCGCCACCAATAGTAATTAAATTACCTACTCCATTATATCTATTATTAATATCTAACTTACTTCCTGTACATTTAATATTAACAAAATTATCCATAGATACTTCTATATTATTAACATAAAAAAACTCTCCTAATCCATTATAATATAACTTTTTTAACCAATTAATCTGTTCATCACTTAAGTATCCACACTTAATAATAATATTTTTACTACATACACACTTCCAGTAACTAAGTAACTCTACAAGTCCAATATGAAAAGCAAGATATTCAAGCATATTATTATCTATATTCTTATTTCTAATCTCATTCTCATCTATTTTTAATGTAGTATTAAAATCTTCTAAGTTCTCAATTATATAATGATAATCAACACATAACTTATTATCTTCATGATATATTTTATAAGAATCATATATAAATGTATCATATTTATTACTTAATTCTAAATATCTATCCATATCACACCTCCCTAAAATTATACCATAAATTAATAATTATTAGTAGTTATATAATAATATGAAAAAAAGGTGTCTTTTATAACACCTTATAAATATTAATTTAGCGCAGATTTAGGTAGTACTATAACAGGACGGACAGTCAATCTATCATCAAGATTACCATTTCCCGGTTTTTCTATATATCCATAGTCCATTACACCATACAAATAATTATTATCATTTGTAATAATCCAATAAGCATAATCATAATTATACATCCACTTATTTTTTATTCTATAAACCGTTCGGCTACTCCAATCATAACGTATAGTATAATATTCAAACTCAAAATTTTCTTCAATTTCATTTTTAAATATTAATCTCGCTTCTGTTGCTGATGGAGCTTGAGCATTTTTCCATGCATCTACTACATATTTTATATCAGAATGTGCATAATCCGTTGTACATCCAGACTCTACCCTAGAACCATTTACATATCCACATGTAACACTTGAATAGTAAGCCATTCCTCCATATCCATTATTGTCATATGCAGTTTGGTAATAACTTGATGTTGTATTTGATGTTACGTACATATTTACATGGTTGTTTGCTGTTCCTACTCCTCCATATTGATTTACTTCATCTACAGTAAGTGGTTCTGCTTTAAGTAATGTTACCGTAGATTCTTTTACTCCTGAATCTTTAATTACATAATACTCAACATTATTATAGCTTACTTCATCTCCTACAGTGTATGCATTATACGTTGGTGATTTATCACTTCCATATGCATATCCTTCCACATTACGATTCTTTACTTTACATCCATTCAAATACACACTACTATCTGGATTAATCTGTGAAAATTCACATACTACTTCGTCTCCTGTATATTCTATAGTAAGATCATCTATACTTGTTGGAAACTTTCCTTCATCTAATAAATACGTAGCTATAGCTAACTCAATACTTCTTCCATATGCATCAACACTTCTCTTATCTGCTGATATTCTAGCTTTTTTTATTATATTCATAACTAGTGGTGTTACAATTAAAGCTAGTATTGCTAAAATTACTAATACTGCTATTAGTTCAATTAAGGTAAAACCATTTTTCTTCATATAATCACTTCTCCTATCTTATATATTACCTTTATACTAATTCTATCAAAAAAAATTTAGGATGTCAAGAGGTTGTTTTTATCAACGCAAAAACTCGCTGATT
>CAMKGA010000031.1 GCA_946412015.1 uncultured Caryophanales bacterium | reverse complement strand
ATTTTCGCACATTCTCAGGGTGGAGGGCAATACGGTGGTTTATTTGACGGTTACGTTATGACAATACACTGGTCCATATTGAGAGTTATATAAATATTTCAAAAAAAGAGTATTAAATATTCCCGAAATAATCGACTCTTCTCCATCAATTTTTGACGGATAATAACTTTTATTTAGAGGTTGTGTTATATTACTCACATTTATTTCTTGATGTTCTCCTATTTTCTCATAACAATCTGTCAAACTCTGTATCACTAATGACATATCCGATTTGATATATTTTATTTCATATCCTTTAACTATTTCCGCAAACTGTTCCGGAGAAGCACCTTTAAATAATTTTTTCCTTATTGAGTCGTATGTTAAATCAATCTCTTTTGAAAAAGATTTGACATCTTCTTGCGAAGGTATTATATCGAATGCTTTTTTAAAGTAACCTATAATTGTCGTTGCTAAGTATGTATTTACTTCTTTTGTAGGAATACAATTACTGCAGGAACCTATAGCAACAAATCTACGATTAGCTCCATCATTATGAGAATCGTATAAATGATTTTCATGTTTACAAGCATGCAAATAGAAATCAGGATTTGCTATCATTTGAAAGCAAAAACTTGACACTGTGTTTATTGAGTCTTTATAATCAAAAATTTTTCCACTCATCGTCCTTGATGAAACGAGATAACATACATCAACAGGTAAATCTGTGGTTTTTATCTTTTCTTTTCCATATATCTGTTCCCAGCAATCTCCATTTTCATCAAATCTCATGCAATAATCTAATTCTTTCAAAAATGCATAGCCATTTCTATAGAGAGCTTGTGTCAAAAGATTATTTGAATGAATAAATGGTTTTGAAAGCAACACATCTGGCAAAAGAATAAAACCATTAATATAACATTTGCCGTTCAACGACTTATGTTTTATTATATCTCTTAATATGTAGCATATATCTAAAAAAATACCTGATCCCGTTTTGCCTGAAGCACTTGAGAAAACATTAATAAAAAAGCTATTAATACAATTTTGGGTTTTATAATTAAGCAACTCTTCAATCTCTATATTAAGTTTATCAATTATTAATCCTATTTTTTCAAACATCAAAAACCTAGCAATTTGCCTTATTCCAGAAGCTAGTGGCGATGGATACTGAGCTCCATGACTATTATCATAAAACAAATCTCTAAAAGCAGTTGATTTCATGTTTAACCAACTATTTAAGTCTTCACGTTTATTATATATATCCTCTGGAACAAATCCAAATGAAGTATAATCTCCGAAAATGGAGATGAACTCATCATCATCTAAATCCCCCAATGACTCTCCAATTTCGTTTCGAATATAACTATCTTCATCATCTACATCTATAGCTAAGTATTTGATGTTTCGATTACCTTCTTTACAACCATAATCATCTGTTTTTATTAGGGCTTGTTTAATAAATCGGAACAGATTGTATCATTTCAACAAAATAACAATAGAAGCAATATAAACGAAGGCAAGGAAGGAAAAGTCGGTTTTGTCATAGCGTGTACTAATTCTCCTAAACCATTTGATTTTCTGAAAGAAGCACTCTACCAGATGACGTTCCTTGTAGGTATGCCAATCTACAAACCACGGATCGGGATTATTCTCTTTTGGTGGAATCGTGTATGAAGCGTTTTGTTCTGAAATGTAATCTCTGATTTTCTGCGCTCCATAAGCTTTATCGCCAAGAATGTTGCTGCCGGCAATTTCAAACTTTTTTAGCAACGGGATTGCGTGTACGGAATCGTGATCGTTGCCTGAACTCAGCAAGAAAGCAAGCGGATTGCCTAAGCCATCCACCAATGTGTGAATTTTTGTGTTTTTGCCGCCTTTTGACGTTCCTACGGCTTTTTCAGCAGTTTTTTTTACCGCCGTTTGCGCTTTCATGAACTTTGCAGGACGTGGAGTCTATAGAAATATTCTCTAAATCCGCATCTTTTATCAATGCTTTGAAAACGCTTTCTATAATTCCTTGCTCATTCCACTTTTGAAAACGCGCATAAACAGCTTGCCATTTGCCATATCGTTCGGGAAGTTCTCTCCAAGGTGCACCACTTCTGGCAATCCACACTATGCCGTTCATCACAGTACGGTTATCATATTTTGTCGGGCGCCCTCGTTTTCCTTCCGGTGGATGTTCCTTTGGAAGCATTTCTGCTATTCGATTCCATTCGCTATCTTTCAGCTCATACCTGTGCCTTCCCATACCTCGATTATATCGTTATTTTTCTTTTTGTGCAATATTTATTTTTTAAACAAGACCTAATGAAAAAACCTCTTTCTTTAGACTCTTGAGACAATCAATTCCTACTCCACCTAAGCCAATATTGAGAATCACACAGTTTCCGGGTTCAACCTTGCTCTTTTCAGATACAATACCTCCACCAGCTGATAATAATAATTTTCTATATATCATTTTTCCTCCTAATGTGAGTTGTAGCAAAAATCAACGTATTCCAGTTTAGTATTACTACGTGATTAGAAATCTTTAATACTTTTGAGCCTGCATTGGCTTCACCAATAAATGCTGATATTGTATTTGTAATATAACCTATAACAGCACCGGTAAATGAAACCATTCCAACAAATATAATGACGAGACAAGCAATTGCTACAGCCACTCCCATTTGTCCTATATCTTCAACAACAAATTGGACACAGCCGGGATCTAGTATCATTGTTATAGTGGAAAAAGCTGCCTGAATGAAAGGCATTTTTTCTGTTCCTCTTACCGATAATTGACTTATCACTGTTGCCGAAACTAAAAAGAATACTACATTAAATATAAAGATGCTTATAAACACAACTCGTCCTGGTCGTTTGGCGATTTGTATACTAAGCCACTCTTGTATTTTGCGTTTCATTGAAAAATCATCCCTCTTGTGTTTTCAGAATTCTTAGTGTTTTTTTGTCTTCTTTGCCAGAATAAAATTTCACAAGCACATCATAAAACACTTTTTCCTTGGAAACCTCATAGAAAAGAGTCATGCATGAGCACAATTTCAAATTATCAGGAATACCCATTACTGCAATCGGATCATTATTGTTTATTACTAATAGTTCCTTTGATATTTCTCTTATATGATTTCCTAAAACGGGATCCATTAAAAAAGCTATAGCTTCTTCTTTATTTTCAATTGCATATAATTGTGATGTTTCCGTCTTTCCCAATCCCTTTATTTGAGGAAAAATGAACCACATCCAATGACTCTGTTTTTTACCGGATTTGATTTCAGACAATGCTGTTTCATAATATAGATCATGCGCTTTTTGAAAACGCTCTAAATTCACTTGTCGAGACATATTACCACCTAAAACAAATAAGGTTGCAGAAATCTAGTTAATAGAAATCTGCAACCTTTCCAGATTTTTATTCTTTAGAGTTGTCAGCTTTCGTAAAAGAAATCACTTCATCACCGTTGTCATCAATTTGGATAAGTCGATTTGCTTTAATCTTGAATAACAGTTTATCCTCATCAACAGCTGTTATAATCCCATCTTCAGATTTGCTGTAGTCACCAAGATAATTATTCTTGCTACCACTCAAGACATCTTGAAGAGCTGCTTCTACTAATCTGTCTGTAAAAACAGAAATATCATAATCGAAAAACCAACTTGTGAAAGTTGATATTGATTTAGATACGGCACTTTCTATTTCATCAGTATTAATATCGTATGTAAAAGAGCCATCTTCACAAAACTCAACATCAATACCCATTACCGTATTTCCAGCTAACATGGAGAACAAAGCCTTATCTTCGTCCGCCATACCGCTACTATCCATATCACTCAATTTATAATCAGCGTGCCATTTCCCTATTTCGGCTGGCATTTCATCTTTTCCACTTTCAGAATTACTACAAGCAGTAAAAAAAACACTTAGCATTAATAATACAGTAACAAATACTATTTTTGATAAGTTTCTCATTTATGTATTCTCCTTATATTCCTACAGCAATTAATCCTATACCACAAGATGCTACACAAGTAATACACTGAACTATTTCTTGATAATTATACTTCACAATATCTTCTCGAATACCAATCGTCCAAATTCCGAGTGAACTTACACAACACAAGAGAATCAGTAATAATAAGGAGTGATTTAATGTTGAATTTACAACAGAAATGCTAATTACAAAAGCAAGAATACATATTAGTGTAATTTGCCAACGAATACTCTTTTTCACCCAAGAACCTTGACACTTTATAAACACTAATGAAACGATAATTGCAGACGCAATCAAAAAAGCAATAGGAATTATATACCCTTTCTTCGCAAATATAATACCTGGTATTGATAACACTGTAATGATTAAGGAAATAAAAATATGCGCATCTCCATCTAATCTAATCAAATAATATACTGGGTTTTTCTTACTGCCTGAATTCGTAGAAGGAATTGAATATAGAAATACTAAATATAATAGTGTAGATACAGAAAGAAGGATAAATGATTCTATAGATCTATTGGATTCATATATCCTGAACAGCAGAACAAATCCTCCTAACGAAAGTGTAAAAAACGCATCTGCAATCATGCTATAATTAAAATCTTTTGCCCGTTCATACAAAACAACATATATAACGGTTAATACCACCATTAGAATTATAAACAACGGCACATAAAAGCCTGATGTAATCCCTTCAAGTCTTTGTGTTATTGCTTCTTTTGTTGCAAACTTCATAAAATATTGTCTGTAAAAAAGATTAAGAGCAACGAAGCACAGATTAATCAAAAAAGCCATCCAAAAAGCTTTATCGTTATTTGAGTCTTTGAATTCATTCGTATTATACTTTATATACTTTGTTGAAAACAAATCCGTAAGCAAAAAAACAATTACCGTTATAACAGTATAACGAAATGTAACAAGTGGTAAATCCCAAAAATAATAAAAGCCTAAAAGAAACAGTATCTGTCCTGAGTACTTTAAACAACGTCGTACAAGATAATGATTAAACTTTGATGATCCCGACATAATGAAGAATATAAAAGCTAATCCTAACGAAATAATAATACCCCAAACATTAGCTTTCCCCATCGGTTCAAAATGAATCTTATTTTTTAGGACAAAAGGCAACCACATGCCAAATAGTGTTAATGTCGCGATAAACACAATATATGACAACTTACTCGTAACACCAAAATTTGCTTTTTTATCATCAAGTAACGTTCCAAGGAACAACAATATTGAACCAACAAAAAATGATATTAATCCAACTAACGAGTAATGGGAAATTAAGACTACTAGCATTAGTATCACTACACATAGATTCGTTGATACAAATTTTATCATTTTATCTGTCACTGAAGCCACCTCCATTAATTTATTGCCAATATCAATGGATAAACAAACCATATTATCATCATAGCAAACATGCAGATTTTATTATATGCGTATTTATATTTGACCAACGAATAGCACATCACACCATATATCAAGGTTGGGATAATTGTAAACACCAATCCCCAACCAATTAATACAGAATCATGATGTACGGAGTGTCCACAAACGAAAAGAAAAACCCAAATGATTGCAGTCCAAATTCCTCCTAATATTGTTACTAACAAATTAGTTTTTTCTTGATTGAGTATTCCAATTAACCTGTCCTTTACATTCTGATCTGTTGAAGGTATTCCAGGAGACGAGTAATACGCAAAAGCACTTTTTAATGAATCTGGTCGCATATCATAAAAATAATAGAAATTTCCTAATTCGACTCTTGCCTTAACATGTCCGTTTTCGGCTGCTATCTCTAAGAGTTTTATGCCTTTTTTTAGTTGTAAAGATTGATTAGGCAAAACAGTGTTTTTTTCAGATACTGCTTTGAATTCTTCAAGATAAATCATACCTAACTCATACATAGCCGTTGCTGAACCTGCTTTTACAAGCTCTTCATAGATTTCTGCAGCTTTATCAGTATTTCCAGAATCCTTTTGCAGTCGTGCAGCATCCAACTTCTTTCGCTCTATTGTTGGCTCTAAAGTGTTACTTGTTTGAACAAATGACTCGTTAACCGGATCATATGCAGTAATAATTTCATGATTAAAACTCACGCCGATAACTATACATAACATAGCAACATAATCTCTTGCCACTGAATTCTTTAATCCGGTAGCATTAACAACTGACATTATAAGGTTGTTAAGCTCTACACGATTAGAATACTTATCAGAGTTTACAATAAAATCTTTTATTGTGTCACATGATAACACTAATATAAGTTGATGTAACTCAGTCGATTTTATGGAATCGCCAAACCAAGTTAGTAGTTTTACCTCATTCAACAGTTCTTGCTTGCCTTCTTTTTGGACAAACTCTTTCAACTGAGATTGCAATTTATAACTCATATTATCCTCCACTATTTTTTTAGCTTGAAATCAAACTTCTGCAGTTCTCTGATCCACTCTTGAGGAGAATAGCAAATGATTGTTTCGTTCTCTCTTAAAACATTCGAACGTTTAAATACATTTCTAAACATATTTTGAATATTTTGAGGAAGTGCCTCCCAACGCTTCACACGAGGAATGTCTTCACCCATTACCCCTATTCGATTTCTTCTATCATCTTCATCAAAAACAAAATATACATTTCTCATATAGTGCATTACCCATCCTTGATGTCCACTTATTGAATCATCATTCTTTTTATATAGTAGGTTTTTACCCTCAAATGGATACATGCCAACTAAAAGCTTGAATAAAACCGTTTGGTAAGAATACATATCCGAATAGAAGTCATAATTGTTACCATGATAGAAAGCAAAGGGATCCGTCAGTTCTGAATAGTATTCTTCCTCTTTCAAATGCATTTGGTTGTTTTTTTTCGATAGATAGGTATGAAATTGAAAAACGATTTCGTTTTTTTCAACTCCGACAAAAATCATTCTTTCATCCCAGTACCTATATATATAACCATTTTTAAAAAGATTATCTAAAGCATTCAAATAATTAAAAACAATATCTTTAATTCTTGGTGTTTCAAATCCATCAAAAGATTTTCCCCTTGTTATCTGCATCAAGTTTTCAAATTTGTTATCTTTATGTCCAATTTTCTTTTTAAATAACCAATAATCATTATTTCCTAAAGGCACTAAATCGCTGGGCCAAACAAATGCCTTTAACATAGGTGTAGCAATAGCATTTAAAACAAAAGCAGTCCTTTTCCTTTGTTGATGTCCACATGGATAACATAAAAATTTCTCTTTACTTTTGATGTGTTCTACCTCCATCAATAGGTTTTCCCCCATCATTGTTTCAAACGATGGTGAATTTCCCGCAACACGATATATGTTATCACTGCAGATTCTACTGAAAAGAATTTCACTATTATTTAAATAATAACTCATTTGTTATTCACCACATTATTTATTCTTGTTTTTTATAATACCACCAAATCTAGACAAAAAATTCTTCTTTTCAGGCTCTTCTCTTTCTTTTGGAACTCGTTCCTTGCCTTTAGAAATGCGTTCTTTGTCTTTTGAATCATGTTCTCTTCCCTTTGAACCAACTTCTTTTTCTTTGGCAGTGTGATGTTTCTCTTTTGAAGAACTATATATTTCTTTTGATTTCCTTTCACGATCTTTGATTCGTTCCAATACTCTTCCAATCTCATCATATTCTCCATGAGAATCAATATATGATAATAGATTGGTACAAAAAATTGAGTATTTAACATTACAAGTTATATCTTTATTTCTATTCAAATACAATTCACTAATTACCAACTCCTCCGAAAAACATTCGGGATTGGTAAACACTGTAATTCGATTAGTAAAAATAAACTCAATATAATTAAACTTATCCAGGTGTGCAACTTCAAACCAAAAATCTAAATGCGTACTCTTATCTGGGAAACAATCCAAACAGTACTTTTGAAAACAATTTGTAATATGCTTTGCTTCATCTGTAGTTAATCGAATTTCCTTCAATGTTCGACCAGATATTAGATTACTAAAAGTCCTAATGGTTTTTGCGTCTTGATAAGAAAGTCTTTCAAGTACATCTTTATTAATATGTTCTATCAAGTTAAATTGCCAATTGTAGTATGGTAAATAATTCAAATAGTCTTCAATACGACTAAATGTAAATTTCTTAAATAAAAAACTTGTCCAATAGCTCCGCTTCATTTGTTCAACTATTTGCTGTACACTTTCTTTCGACAAACCAAAACCTGAATAAAGGCAATCCTTATATTCATCCAAATCAAAATCGATGTGTTCATCAATCATCTTTTCCACTAATGAATTTGAGTACTCCATCGCCTTGCTTCTAATTGCTTTGGAAATACAAGCTCTTTCTGGTAATTCTTTTGTCTTTTGATAAAACTCGGATAAGCTTTCCATATCAGTGACTTTCTCATTGAAATAGAATGATGCATAATAATCATCAAGAAAAGCTGCACCCTCAGAAAAACTTAACAATCTAGTTATGAATTGCTGAAAGTCATTTGTATGTTCCTCATACTCAAACAGACTTTCAAATACTTTTTCTGGATCTCTTGAGTATTCAGCTAAAATTTGCGATGCTTTGTATGAATATCCCATATCAATTAAGGGCTGATACTTAGTCATCGACAATCTATTCTCTAATTTTGAGAATAATGTATCGTTTAAGTATATGTTTTTCTCGATAATTATTCGTAGATACTTAACGATATTTTCATCAACTAAATCGTTTGAATAATCCAGTGATATATACTCTTGAAATTTTTTCAATACGTCTTCGTCAAGTAACTCTTCCTCATCATTATCCTCTTCCGATAACATGTTATGCGCCATTTCAATAGTATTAAGATCCGTCGCCTTTGATTGTCCCATTCTTTCTAATGAATCTTGCAATAATTCAAAGTAATCATTTAAAGCTCCATCATTATTATCGATAATGTATTGCACAAAAGAATACTTTTTTGAATTATTCAAAATATTAGAATCTATAAATATATTATTTGAGCCAGATGTTAAATCAAAATACTTTCCACTAACTGCATCATCGGTAAATACAATCTTGGCACCTGACAATCCTCTTAAATATGAGCTTCGAAAACTAAAACTTCTCCTAATTCCGAAAGGCAAAATACTATAAATCAAAAACATGAGTTCAAAATATTCATTGAAGTCATTTGGAACTTTTATATGTAATACTACTTGATTATTGTTACTTGCCCAGTAAATCGATCTTACAAATGTTTCGAATTTAGATTCATCAGAAAACCATTTTGCTTTTATCTCATTATAGTCCAATTTCCTGGTTTTAAGGCAAGCATCATCATGTATGGTAATAATACCATTACCCGAAAGATACTCACTTTTTAAGTTCCTATTCTCATCATAAAGATTTTTTAATGAAAAATCAAAATCCTCAAAAATAAAGTTCATAAAAACTTCTGGATGAGTGTAAATATCAGTATTCTCTGATATCTGAAAAGCAAATCCTTTCACAGAAAAAGTTGGTCTGCCAAGCATATCTTTTATTCCGAATTTAATTTTTGAAACAAACACGTTGCCTCGATATTCAGATACTTCGTACATGTCCATCATTTTTCGTAATGAACCTGCTACTTGGTTTTTACTACTATGATAACTCTCAAAGCTATCCATAACTTGCTTCGGTGTATCTTGAGACTTTCCAGCTATTTTCCAACCTGCCCAGCTTTCTTGTTTTCCTAATCTTGCTAAAGTAAGCTTATAGTATTTTTCTACCATATCTTTCACCTTTACTGTGCATACTTTTTGATTTCAATGTCCAATTGATTAATCTCAGCTTGGTATTTTGCGATTTCTTCTTCTATTTCTCTTCTTTCTCTTCTGTGACCAAAAAAGCCAAATGAACTTAGCTTTGCCTGCAATTCTTTAATCTTCTCAACAAACTCAACTCTTTTAGCCAAAGCATCCTCGTTCTTTGGGGTATAAATACTCCCTGTTGCTTTAATATATCCAAATTGCTTAAATAACCAGTATAATGGCTCTTCTATTCTTTTGGGATTAGGTGGTTGAATGGGAACATCTCTCTCATACTCATTTCCATCCGAATCAATAATCAATTTTGTTTTTGTCGCACATCCTAATGTAGTAAATGCAAAGAAATTATATGTACTATAGTTTCTCTTTAGTGTGTTTTTTGTAACTCTAGCATTACTTTGAAACCACTCACTTAACTCCCTACTTATGCTGCTATACTCTTCAGCATTAAATCGATCTCCTACTGTCGTTACACGATCATAAAATACCTCACTTAATGTATTATGCATTAAATCACTTTTAGAGATACACACAGCTAATGGAATATCATTTAACCCACCCTTGCCAAATAAGGTATTAATGTTAACTAAAACCTTATCAAGAGAATGGACGGGAACAGTTTCACCAAAACCGAGTTCTTTCTTTGGATCAATAAGCAAAATAATTCCGCTTGAGTTAGTGACAAATTTTCCGTACTTTAATAACTCTGTTGCATTTGTACAGTTTTCTCCTGCTATATCATAGATAACAAAAGTTTCATTTTTATTGTCATCATATTTCAGATTATAAGAAAGAGGTTGTTCAAGATGTTTTACTACAGTTGATGCGGGTAGTTCATTGTTTTCTTGGATTAGGTTTTTCTCTACAAAAACCTCCGCACTAGGAGAAGGCGTCGCATCAAGATCCAAATTCGCTGTATACTGCCTGATATACTGTATTAATTTGGATAAATAAACCGTCTTTCCTGCACCAGAAATACCAATAACACTAATATACTTTATAGGATACTTACCGTATCCCATTGGAATAGGATTGTGACAAAACTTACAAACCCTTTCCATAGTCGGTTCACCCCATGGGTCTTTTATCTTTATCGCAAATCCATCTTCATCATAAATGAGTCCACTAGTACCATGATCATTAGGCTTTATAATTGGTCTATCATAAATCGCAAATTCATCATCTCCTGGATTTTCCGATGTAGTTCCGAAATTATGATCTCGATACCAATTATGATAAACTTCATCATATCTATGAGAAAAGAATTCCCTTCTTTCATATTCTTTCAGTAACTCATTTCTCGTTTTATTGTCTGCAATCAATTCGATATCCGACTTTTGTCGTCCCTGCCCAGTCTTATCAAATTCCTCTGGTCGAAATGTGGTTACCCCTCTGAAAAGGACTTCTTCATGTCCCATCTCTTCAAAACAATAAGGACACCTAAACCTATAATCCATCTTATTTTCACTCCTGTTGATTGGTTTTAGAAAATCAATAAAATAACTTCGTCTAGTATTATTAGTTTTTAAATCAAACACTTTTTGTGGGTTTTCTTTTATATCTTTTAAGTGTTTTAGAAAATCATCAGCGGAATTAAACCTATTTTGGGGTTCAACAGATAATGCTTTTATAACAATTTGTTCTAGCCCTAACGGAATACTTGAAACAATTTCTCTTGGCTTACGACACCTACGGCATTTTGTACTTAAAATTGTCTGAAAACTATCGTCAACTATTGTTAAGCGTTTTCCAGTAATCAACTCAAAAAGAATAACTCCAACAGAGTAAATGTCTGCGTGGTAATCAAAATTATTATTGATAACTTCTGGAGCATAATAAAATGCTAGGTTTTTATCCAACAACTTAAAAGCAGATTCATTTAGCTCGTGATAATTAACATCACAGTAATCTGTTAATGTATTTCCATTAGAAATAATAATCATATTCGGATTAATATTCCCAAGAGAACCTCCTTTATCATGAATGAGTTTCAATGCGTTGAGTAACTGTTCAATTAATGAAACAGATCTATACCAATCCAATGCCGGTTGATTTCTCATAAAAGTACTAAGATACTCCCCTTTTATGGCATCCCATACAATGTATGAAAAATTGTCACCAAACGAATAATCATTAGCTACTGAAATGCAGTTTCCATTGATTCCATGTATTTGATGCAGCAAGTTTTTTAATCTAGGATAAGCACTATTAGTTGTTATCTTATCATCATTAAAAATTTTTATTTCTACTTCTTTATCTCTATCATTATCATAACAAACATAAATTGTTGAGAGAACATCTAATCGTTTCAAGTGTTTTACATCGTATCGCCCATCTATTCTTTTTCCTTTAAGGTTTTCCATTCATAATTCCACCTCATTCAAAATAATAAATGAATATTATGAAGAATGCTTTTCTTCTTGGCTAATAATATAGTTCTTTTTAATCTTAGTATCCGCTATAAATTCGATATTCATATCATTAGGCACAACAACAGAAAACGCAGTTCCAGTCATTTCCCTTGTTATTGGAACGGGAAATCTGTAATTCTTTCCTGAGAGCTTATAATAGATTCCACCTTTGTATTGTTCGCTAACTTTTGATATTTCTATATGGAAAGTAATACTTGAACTCTGTGCTTCCCTTTGTCCAAATAATCTTCTTAAACCACCACGTCTTTGAATTACATTGGTTCCATCTTTCCATACTTTAATATGTATCCGTTCTGGAATAAACGTAGCACAAATGGCAACATCATCCGGCATAAAGATGTTGAACTCGTTTCCCTTTTTCTCACAACAAATGATAATTATTCTCATGGGCATCGGGTTGAAATGCCACCTGTTTTTTCTACGATACTCATTAAAGGATAAGAGAGATGCTTTTGTTCCGTCTGCTAAATCAACATCAGAACCTATTACTTCCCCTCTTATGTCAAACAACTCATTCAACTGCAACGACAAGTTTTTCCTAAACGTTTCATCAAATAAATCAGCATCATCAGCGGATACTGAACGTTTAAGTATTAAAAAATGTGTTGCATTTAAATAATCCCAAGTCAAATATGCCTTACCATTATCATCTGTCCTTTCTTTAACTTCCAGAATAAAATGGTTAACATCTCTTGGTAATACATTAATTTCCATTAGATTATCACCCTTACTTATCGATTACTAAATGGCTTGATTTACAAAGATATAGAATAATGTTCTCAGCAAAACTACTTGAACCAGTATTAATAATCTCTCCCTGCTCATCCACACGCATCATGGATGCATAATTTGCCTTTTCATTGATTAAAAAGAATTGTTTTAAAAACCTCGGTTTGAGTGGTGATGACAGTCTTATCGCATCATCTGGATTGTCTAGCAAAGAAGATGTAATCAACTGATCAATAGCACCTGGTGAAAGAGTATTTAATCTTTGATTCAGTTCATTTTCAAACGAACACCTGTACACCTCATAACATTCAACAATCTGTTTAAATAATTCAAACAGATTTGATAATAACATAGATTCTGAATTCTCATAATCATCAAACTTTTTTATTACAAACTGTTTATTATCTGCGTTCATAAGGTAGTCTTGAATAATTTGACCGTAAAACTGAGGGATATTAGCTTTCATATCTTTCGCTTTTATTTTTGAAATACTTTCAAACTCAGCCTTTATTTCATTTAGCATTGCAATATATCGCTCTGCTTCTTCGTCTATTTGTCTTATTACATCAATTATGACTGGCTTAACTTCCTTAAACACTTCAGCCTTTAGGCAATCGATAATAAAGTTATTTAATTCATTATAATTATTTATTGCGCGAATCGTTGGGTATTCCGGTGTAGATGACTCAATCAATGATAGTGATTTTGACTCTAATAATCTACTTAATTGAGCATATGTAAATTTTTGCTTCAAGTTAATAGACATTCTTTCTTTAATATGTCCATTATCAATTTCATTCTTTAACAAATCACCAATCGTATTTAAATAATATGTCTTATAGAAAGCATTCCAACACCCTTTTGTCGTTTTGTTTAAATAATCAAAAACCTCTTTGGGGGTTATATATGCATTTCCTGCACCTCTAATTGATAAACCACCTTGTGGCATATTAGGCAACACTTTTAAATCTTTAATTGAAGGAAGGTTTTCCTGAAGCAATTTGCCTATACTTCTGTTAATGAATTCATAACCTGTAGCTCTATTAAGTTCAAGTGTTTCCAATAATTCTTCTTTAGGTATTTCGTAGTCATCATCAATGCTAAATAGTTTATCAACAACACAGGAAATAATAGAATAAAATGATACACTAACTATTTCACTGATGGGTTTCTTTACTATTTTATATGCAGCTGTTAATGCTATTCTGTTTTCATCAGATGCATAATAAAAAAGTGATTGCCGATTCCCCACATTTATATCATCATTATTGGAAAGCATTATAATACTTGCTAACAATGAATAATTACTTTTTTCATTATCGCCGACTAAGCTTCCTCCATCTCCATATAGCTGACTACTTAAAACTACTATAGAATCGTACTTTGAATTTTCATCCAATCGGCACAAATGCTTTTTCATTTCAGTTCTCAGATTTACATGATCTCGTCTAATTGAGGAATCCTCCATGAAAAACAACATTGTTGAAAACCTTAGATTAATATCTTTGAATACCTTTATTACATCATACATCTTTACAAAAATATCCATGTTAGATATTTCGGTTGTATCAACAATAAAGTAAATCCTCATTTTCGACTTAGCAGTAAAGATATTCTCATCTAAACCTCGGAGATTCTCTAGAACATCTATAATATCAACGCTATCTGTAATGTTTCCATAATCATCTAAAACCATAAACACTTCAGAGGAATGATCATAGAAAAGATTAGGAATATAACTAGCATATTTTCCCCAGTAAGTAACTAAACTCTGATTCACTGTAGACACAAAACCACATGAACGCGAATCCAAATAAACTAATAAACAAGGATTCAACGGCGCATTTGGAGCTGCATTTGCAATTGTCTCTTTATTTATTAACTCGATTGCGTTTTTTATGGTATCATTTATCCTGTTTTCCTTCATAAATAATATGGTAGGCTTTATCAAATAAAGCCTACCATCCTCCTAAATTCAATAGTTAAAATGATGATTTAATCTGCTTTTCAAACGCCTTAAACTCAGATACAAATTTCTGAATAAACATTGTTGCTTCTCTCGGATTTGGCAGATTCCTAGCGGCTTCCTGAATGGCAGTAATGTATGTTTCGTTGAATTTTGCTGAAACAACATCAATATTGTCAAGCACTTGTTGATTCATGTTGTCATTTGAGAATTCCATGTACTCAGCACACTTGCTCTTAACCGTACTCTTTATCTCATCCGGTAATTGTTTGAAAGTCAAATAAGCTTGATATATAGGCACAGTTTTATGCACCATGTTAGGATCGCAAAGAATCTCTTCCTCCATAACAAATCCGAACTCGTCCTTCACTTCAAGCTTGACATTATACAGAGGTTTAAACTTGATTAAGCCAACAAAATATGCATCTCTAAATGTTGGATAATCCTCCTTGCTCGCAAAGAGTTTTTCCGTTTCATTATAAAGCTTCATAAACTCTTCATACTTCTTAAATTCTTCAGAAGCTATATCCCTATACTTCGGAAATGAAACAAATTTATCTCTTGCAATATGCAAACCCTTATTTGAACCTGCGATAAGATGAACTTGTGAGTGTTTATAGTTTCCGCTATCTTTCACTTCTTTAACAGAGCTAAACAGCATCTCTGCATCCTCAGTTCGATTTCGATCATACAACGCTTTAACTCTATTAAGTTTTTCTTTCAATTCATCATAATCGCATTCGAAAATACGGATACCATCGCTATCTTCGGAAATAGTCTTAGCTTTGATGCATTTTTCAAGAAGTTCAAAACTGTCTGTTTTGTATTTTTCAACCTTCTCAATTATTTTTCCAGGGATGGTATAACTCGCCGGAATGGGGCTAGGTAAATACTCATCCCATATTTTATCCCTCTCTCCTCTTTCATAAAGGTGTGTTCCTGGCTTAAGGGTTGTAGAATAAGGTGTTTCATATACACTTAACCCTTGATAAGCATACATCGGAACTCCACAATAGAATTTCATAAATGAAATTCTATCATTCAAATGACTATTTCTTACTGAAAGAGAACCGCCTTTCTTTACTTGATAAGAATTTGCCGCTTCAACTATCACCGAGGTATCAGCAGGAACCGAAATATACTCAATAGTTGAAGTATCAGTAAGTTTAAAGGCAGGAGTTTTCATGAAGAGAGGATCTCCTTTTTCACCCAGTTTTGCTATGGTATCATCCTGAATCTTTTTGGAGATTAATTCCTTATCTTCTGTGCCATATTTCATTTGCAAGAAATCTAGAATTGATTTATTTGCATAATCTTTGAACATCTCTTTTGTCATGAATACGTTAACGAATCTTGAAATTTTAAATGAATCTCCGGTTAACCATACCTCTGGACTATTAACCATCTCCGTTAACATTTTTCCTATTGCAGATTTAGGATCAATCTTTTCTAACTCCTTATCCATTGATTCCTTTAACTCTGCAATCGACATAATCGGCTTAATATACTCGTATTTACCCATACCCTTATTAATCATTAAAGATATAGATGCAGCATTTTCAGCAAAAGTATCTTTTAAATTGGTAAGTACCGAACACAAAGGGGAATAATACTTTCTAGCTAACTCGTCAATGAAATTCTTTATAGTAGTCAGAACTCCACCAAATCTTTGATATGCCATCGAAGCACCACGATGAATATAATAGTTTGTTAATGCTTCGATATATGCATTTGTGTTTCTTCTGTTTGATCTGTTCTGATAAGTGACTTTTGCTAACTCTTGTTTTTCATCCCACTCATTGACACACTGTAACTCATACTTGTATTTCTCATTATTCTCAGTAATTATTCCAGTCATAATATCTAACAGATTCTTACCGTTGGAAGCATTAATCATATTGTAAGCATAAAACGGACCTGTCGATGGATTACAAATGCAAGTATGATGTAACTGACTAAAAATCTTGCTAATTACTGAAACCGATTCATTACTTGCCTGTTCAGGATTATAATCCTTATTCAAAGCATGAGTCATTGATGAACCATTCGAAGCTTGTTGTCCTAAGATTTTGTCATCATATTTATTGAATGCATTGATAAGAGGATCCATAGTTGTTCTTAGAGTTGCTAATGGCAATCCTGCTGCGATACCTCTGTAGCCATCAATATTTGCTCCCTTTGTATATTCAGAGAAAAGTTGTTTATGACTTAATCCCACTGCGTTAGCAAAATCTGTTGCAGCCTGAAGTGACGGTGTTACTTCGTAAATTGAGCTAAATTCAGCAAATAATTTAGTAGCGAGATATGTTGTGATTTCTCTAAACGGTATAATAGCATTTGAAGCTCCAAGAATACAATACTTATAAAGAGCACCCGTATCGCCAGAAATAAACTTAATCTGATCATCCACGTTTGATCTGTGTGATTTAAGACCAAAATTTCCACCCGCATCTGCAGTATATTCGATCGCATAATCACTTACAACATTCAAAGCATAGTCATAGGCATTTCCAGGCACAAATCCACTTGCGGTCTTTGCTGAAACTAAGTGACAGAGTTTTACAGGAGGAAGATTTGTTGTAAAAAATTCATCTCCGTAGTATTGTTCCCACTTATCTCCATTTCTTTCAAAATTCATGCAATAATCAATTTCTTTTAGTGCCGCAAAACCGTTAATTTGAATTTTCTTAGAAAGCAACGGATTGGCACTGATTTCAGTTTTTGAAAGGTTAACGTCTGGCAGGAAAAGATAGCCACATATTTCTACACTACCAACAACAGGATTCTCCTTTAATACTTTGCGAATAATGTAACAAACATCCAAAAAAGTACCTGATCCAGTTCCTCCACCGATACCTGCAAAAATATGAATATTTAATCCTTTTTCTGCCTCAACACCAGCTGAAGCAATAAGTATCTTTATTTTGTTCTCTAGCTCAGTTGCTTTCTCAATCGCTAGGAAACGTCCAACTTGTCTTACTCCACCTGCACCAGCTTCTGCATCCTCAATTGTTAGACGATTTTTACCGTTTTCCGCTGAATGCGAAAGCCATTTCATATCCTTTCTACGGCTTAATACATCAGAGGCATAAATCACCTCGCCAATGTTGGGACTTGAAATATCAAAAAACTCTGAATATTTATCTATTGCTGCAAAATCGCCAACTACATCTTCATCATCTGATACTATTGAACTATCATCAGTATCTATTGCCAAAAACTTTATATGACTGTATTCAGGCACTTGAGATTTTGAGTCATTATCGGGCAATATTCTGTTAAATACAGCTTTTTTGTAGACTTTCAGACAATCAATACCGGTTCCACCCAAACCAATTGCTAGAGTTGAGCCACCTGACTGTTTGGCTTTGGCACTATCATTAATAATGCCCCCACCTCTGGATAATAATAACTGTGGATATAATGGCATCTTTTAATCCTCCTTATTTAATATACGTTTAGCATCGTTTCAAACGACACATAGATTCCGTTTTCCATATCTGCTGTTGGCGAAATTGTAACTTGATAACCACTTCCATCAATTTTCACCTTCTTTGTTAACACACCAGATGAATAAACTTTTTTCTTTGAAACAAAGTAAATAAAATTCTTGCCAGTTGCTTGGAAATAACACTTTCTTGTGTCAATTCCAGGGATAGCAACACCAAAAGCACTTAACTTTAACCTTCCGCGTATAGGTGTGATTGTGGATGTTACGACGCTTGCATCACCAAAGCTATCGATTGAAATCGTACCAGAAAACTTCAACAGTAAATCATGTCGTAATTTCAAGAAAGCTAGAATCAAAATAATAAGGAGTGCTGAGCCTACAACAATTAACGTTACAATTCCAACATTTGTAAGCGAAACTGTTACATCGAATTCTACGTATGAGCCTTTAGGATCCATAGCCCTTATAGTACAAACACCTTTTGACAAATCATAGAAATCTTTGATAACCAATTTATCATCTTTAATCTCGTATGTACTATTCTTAAATGTTGATGAAGCAACATCAAAAGATAATTTATCACCATCAGGGTCGGATACTGCTTTTGACAGATTCACTTCACAAGTCTTAGTAAAAAATGGTACTACCCAAAAATGCTCATTAATATCTTTTCCTTCATCACTAATAACGGGAGCAAAATTACCAACATTTAATTTGATGCTTGCCGTTTCAGTGTATTTTTTTAATCCATTTCCTTCCAATTCCATGTGATAAGTATATGTTCCTTCTTGATCAAATGAAATATCACCAACAAATGAATTGTTACTAATCTTCATCGGGATTTCTTTACCTTTATTATTGTCTGGAATTAGCTTTGCTTTATAATCTTCATAACCAGATGTTATTTTCTCCCCATTATCAAGAATATATCCGCTTACAGATACAGTATCACTAACGCTATACTTGTCTTTTTCTTTATACTCAGTTTGAATTGTAATACTATCGTTGTAAACCATATCAATTTTAATGTTTGATCCTGGTGTACCTTTACCTTCTAACTTCCATTTACCGCCAATAGGCTTAGTGATTTTTGTTATTGTAAATCTTTTCGCAACAGTAGTAATACCGGCTACTTCTTCTTCATCTAACTCTTTACCGTTCGGTTCAGTTAATGTCAAGTTTTCTATTCTGTTATCCGAAGAAATAATAATGTTTACCTCCTCAACTCCCTGATACGGCACTTCAAAAGGAACACTAATCTTACCGTCTTCTGGTATTACTCCATCCATGATTTTTATTGTTCCAGCTGAATAAATCATGTTATAGAATTCTCTAAAAACATCTTTTAAATCGTCTGCTTTTTTTACTTCCTTATATTTTCCGTCTGTTGCATTGGCTATTTGCTCTAAAACATCGAGGTCAGCTTCACCATCTGCATTGAGCGCAACTGTATATACAGGAATACTATTCTTCTTAGCTTTTGTAAGTGCTTCGGATCTCGAACTCATTTCCTCTTCATCTTGCTTATTTGACTGACCATCACTTAGCAAGATTACTACTGAATCTAAAGATGAATCTCCTTTTGTTAGCAACATATCAATTGCTTGGTCGAGTGCTGCACCAATCGTAGTTGCACCTAGTTGCTCGTTTGTTTCTAAATCTTCTTCCGCTTTAACCTTATCTTCGGGACCGTTTATTGGTGTAACATCGGTTGTCTTTATTACTCCACCACTAAATATAACACTTCCTACATAGTTTCCATCATTAGCAAGAAGTCCCAGAAACATACTTGTAGCATCGTAACGCAATTTTTCTGCATCCGTATCCAACAAAGAATTTGTTGAGTCTAAAACAAAACACACATTGAATCTATTTGAAGTGTTTTTATCTACTGCTTCAGCGGGTATTATAACAACTGATAACACCATAACTAAAATCATAAAAATCACTGAAACTATCCTTTTTCTTTCTTTCATTTGTAACACCTCATTCAATTTGATAGTAAAATAATAACAAATGGTTATTAAAAAATGGATATTCTATTTTTCTTAGAGTATTCTACTCAAAG
>CAMKGA010000030.1 GCA_946412015.1 uncultured Caryophanales bacterium | reverse complement strand
AAAAAGACTACTGATATAGTTTACAGTAATCTTTGTATACTTTTTCAGCAGTCTCACTAAATTGTTCCTATTTTATTAAGTGGCCATATTCTAAATATTGGTTTTCCTAGTATCTGAGATTTTTTTATTAGACCAACTTTATAATCCCTACTATCCAATGAATTTGTTCTGTTATCTCCTAGTACAAAATAATAACCCTCAGGTATCTTATCATACTCTGTGTATTCGCTTAAATCATAATCTCTTGTTTTCATTCTAAAATCATCATGTGTTCTTTTACCATCTATATATAAAATATGATTATCATATTTTACAGTTTCGCCAGGTAAACCAATTATTCTTTTTACTATTCTTTCTCTTTTACCATTAACCTTAACATCTATTACAACAATATCATCTCTATTATAAGTTTTCGCAAGCTTATTTAATATCAAAATATTTCCATTTTTTAATGTTGGATCCATAGATGATCCTGAAACTATTACTGGTGTTACTATAAATGTTCTAATTAATACAACGATAACAATTATAAATACATATGGAATTAATTCTTTTATTATTTTCATTTACTCACCTACTAAAATAAGGCTATAAATAGCCTTATGCTGCTCTTTCTGGAATTTTTGGAGTCTTCTTTTGGTTTCTAATATATCCTAAATTAGCTTGTCTTACTTTACCACGTCTTACAACTTCAATTGAATCAATTCTAGGTGAATTTACTGGGAATGTTTTTTCATTTCCAACACCTGCAGAAACTTTTCTTACAGTAAATGTTTTACTAATTCTAGAACCATGAATTCTCATAACAAGACCTTCATATGCTTGAATTCTTGTTTTTACGTTACCACGAGCATCAGTTTCATCAATCTTGATGTTTACTCTTACAGTATCTCCTACTTGAAATTCAGGAATATCTGTTCTAATTTGTTTTTCTGTAATCTTATCTACTAAATTCACAATGTCACAATCCTTTCTTTTTATTATGTGCTCATTATACCTACTATAAGCGGAACACTTGAATAATAATATCATAAAATATTAAAATAATCAATAGATTATCTACCTAATCCTACTTTTTTTAATACTTCTTCATATTTATTTTTTGCATATTCATTCATTTTTTTAAGACCAGTATCTAATACTTCATCAATTATATTAGAATTAATAATTTCATTATATTTAGTTTGAATATCTTTTATTCTACTAACTACTACATCTGCAACTTCTCTTTTTAATGTTCCATAGTTAGAATTTTCAAAATGTTTTACAGTATCATCTATACTTATTTCTTTTAATGATGAATATATTGTAAGAAGATTAGATACCCCAGGTTTATTATCTTCATCATAATATATTTTATTATCACTATCTGTTACTGCACCCATTATTTTTTTTCTAATATCTTCTTCACTATCTAAAAGTAAAATAGTTCCTTTATATGAATCATCTGATTTACTCATCTTCTTAGTAGGATCTTTTAAATCTTTTATTTTAGCACCTACCTTTGGTATCATTGGTTCTGGAATCTTAAAAGTATCCCCATATTTATTATTAAATCTGATTGCAATATTTCTTGCAAGTTCTACGTGCTGTTTTTGATCTATTCCTGTTGGAATTAAATCAGCATCATATAAAAGTATGTCTGCAGCCATTAATATTGGATATGTAAATAGTCCAACCGATACATTTTCATTTTTTTTGCTTTTATCTTTAAACTGTGTCATTCTAGATGCTTCACCCATATATGTATTACACTCAAGTATCCAAGATAAATTAGCATGATATAAATTTTCTGATTGAATATAAAATGTATTCTTTTTAGGATCCAAACCACATGCTAAATATAAAGCAACATTCTTTCTAATTCTTTCTTTTAATACTTTTGGATCTTGATTGACTGTTATTGCATGCAAATCTGGTACAAATATATATGATTCATATTCATCTTGATATTTTACACTTTGATTTATTCCACCAATCAAACTACCTAAAGTTAATTCACCACTAGGTTTTAATCCCGTTAATAGTTTTTTCATAAATCACCTGCTAACTTAATTTTTCTTTTATAGTTTTACTTACAAATCCCATATCAGCTTTACCCTTTAATTTTGGATTTAATATAGCCATTAAACTTTTCATATCTTTCATTGATGTTGGTTTAACCTCATCGAATGCAATATTAATTTCTTTAATTATTTCTTCTTCACTTAATTGTTCTGGCATATATTCATTTAATACAGCTATTTCTTTTTCTGTTTTTTCTTTTAAATCTTCACGGTTTGCTTTTTCAAATTCTAAAATAGATTCTTTTCTTGTTTTTATTTGTTTAGCAATTAATCCAATTACTTCTTCATCATTTAACTCTCTTTTTTTATTAATTTCTTCAAGTTGCATCGCACCTTTTAAAAGTCTCAATGTTGAAAGTCTATCTTTATCCTTGTTTTTCATTGATTCTATTATATCTTTTAATATTTTTTCTCTCATAGTTATACCCACTTTCTAAAATTAAAGAGAAAGTTAATAATTGTTTCTTTCTCTTTTTCTTGTATTCTTAATTCCTTCTGCTTTTTTTTCTCTTCTTCTAACTCCTGGTTTTTTATAACCTTCATTTTTTTCACGAGCTTTTTTAAGGAGGCCTTCCTTAGCATTCTTACGTCTCATGTTACGTAATGCACCATCTACGTCACCATTTCGAACTATTACCTTATCCACTAAAATCCCTCCTTTCACAAACTAGTAGTATTATAACACCAAAGAGGTAAGATTACAAGAAAAAATAACCGTTTTTTTCGAAAAAACAGTTATTTTGTCAATGTTTGTTCAATTTCACCCATTTTAATTGAAACAGTTTTTTTATCTTTTACTGTTACAATAACTTTCTGCGAATAATTATCTTCTATAATTACTTTTGAACCATCTAGTTTATACTTTCCTTCTCCTGTAACTAATTCTAAATTATTTTCATTACATTCATATAATCCATATTCTGCAGTCTTATTTTTATTTAAAGTTACATAACTATCCTTAGTTAAGTTATTACAATTTACACTTAAACTATATGAAACATCAACTGATCCTATTTCACTTTTTTCAACAGCTTTTGTAACTTTTTTCTTATTTCCACAACCACATAATAATAAACAGATTACTAAAACTAATAATATTTTTTTCTTCATACTATCCCTCATTCAACATTCTAACATAGATTTCAATCATTTTCAAACTGTATATATTTATTTATATCTTTTCTATCATCTATAAATAGCGCACCAAAATCTTTCTGCCTTCTTTCTAATGCTTCGCTACATTTGTTATCATCTAACAATGTTTTTGCAACTGCATATCTATATCTTTTACCCTTATATGATGTTATATCTCCTAAATATGCATAAGAAAGATGAACATACACATTTAAATATTTTTTTATTTTACCCATTTTTATTGTAGTTATATTACACATTGAAGATGTATTATCTATTATATCAATAGCAACAGTTCCAGATGATGTTGTAATGATTGGAATACTTGATATAATTCTTTGACTATTTTGTTCATAATATATTTTATCATTATTATACTCTTTTTTTATAATCATTGAATCTTTTATATTTTTTATAACTTTTTTTACCTCAATTTCATTACAACCTTTATATTTATGTGCTACATAACCATATAAGTATGGTAGTAATATAAAAATCTCTTTATTATTATATTCAGCTTTAATATTATAATTACTAGATGAATCTAATATAAAATCTAATTGTTCCAATAATTTATATGTGAATTTTTTATTAATAATAGCATCACTTTCATATGGCCTATTATATTGTTCTAAATGAATTTTATTTAAACAATTTAAACAATGAAGATGAACAAATTCCAAATAATTATTATCTTCATCAACAATATTTCCATTATACATATACTGATATTTATTATCAATTATAATCTCTTCATATTTATTAAAATAAGTATAATCAAAATTAAAATTAATATTATCAGAAAAATAACTTAATATATTCTTTTTTGTAAGTATACAGTATAGAGATATACTTGCAATATAATACATATTTTTATCTATATAATTATCAGCAGATTCATACATTTCATTTACAAAATTTTGAAAATCTATTGCATCATATGCTTTTTTTCTTTGACTTAAAATACACTCTTCTATATATTCATTAAGAAGGATAGAAATACCATTATTATAACTTATATTATTTAATCTTTTACTTACTCCAACACATCCTATTTTAGCTATAAAAGGATTAAGTATTCCTAATATCTCTTTAAAATTATTGTTACAAAAATTAATTACATCTAATGCATCGTTTTTTTCATAAACTTCAACAACAAAATTATCACTTCTATTAAACATAGATATTTTTGATGAGAAACTAATTTTCTTACTCATAAAAAATTTATATAAATGTGGTATAACTTGTTTCATACTACCCGCTGTTACAGGAATATATATTTCAATACTTTCCATCGTACCAGGAATAATATCCTCTGTAAAAAATAAATTTATTTGTCTATATCCACCTTTTATAGCATTTAAATACTTAATATTTAAATTTTTATTCGCACTATAAAATTTTTTTTCATAATTTACTATGCTTTTGGTTAGTGCATACGCAATTTCATCTACAATATTTGAATTATCAACACCAGGATTATTAATTCCAATTGTACTTAATTTATCTATTATCTCAACCTTAGTTGGAGGCTCCAATACTGTTTTTATATTAACATCATCATAAAATATTCTTAAAATTCTATTTATATCATCCATACTAACCCTCTAACATATAATTTGAAATATCAGCCTCTTCAAAATTAATTTCATAAACAATATCTAAATCTTTTGTATCTCCTGGTAAAATTAATTCTTCCATATTAACCCTCTATTCTTACTTAATTATACAATATTTTTACGTAAAATATCAATATGTATTATGTAAATTTCTAGGATATATAAATTGTAAAATAAAAAACAGCAATTATTGAGATTGATGAAATCTTTTTAACTAAGTAAGATTAGATAAATCAAGGAAAGAAAAATTGACTATGAAACAAAAAATGACACGTTATATAAATGATTTCAAAAATATTTAAAATCTTATATTCAATGTCATTCTCTATTTAGCTATGTAATTAGCCATCTTTTCATGCAATTGCCATACATCATTTTTTTATTAATTATTAAATAAAAATTAGATGCAATTTTATTATCACATTCTTTTTGATTTAATCTTATCTATTTATCCCAGATAAATTTACATAAGAGTATTTTTTATATCTTTCTATATTATCTGTTATTACTATTACTTTATATATTCTAATTCCTTCTAACTCTATATTTATTGCATAATCTTTTTTAGAATTATTATTAAAATAATTAATATATTTTTCTTCAAATAGTTTTATATTAGATTCAAAAGATTTTGTTTTATCTATATTATACCAACTTATATTACTATTATTATAAACATTATCAAAATAAGGATATA
The DNA here is from genome assembly GCA_946412015.1 of uncultured Caryophanales bacterium. Taxonomy (GTDB): domain Bacteria; phylum Bacillota_I; class Bacilli_A; order RF39; family UBA660; genus RUG12438. Next base: position 15,383 of record CAMKGA010000030.1, on the reverse strand, counting down.
ATGCATCTATTTCATCAAATATATAATCTTTTATATTATGAGTTGTAATACTATCTATACTAAGATCTATTATATAAGATTTATATGTATCATTATCATTAAATACTTTTAATATCTTATTATTATTTTTATTAATATTTATGATAAAAACTACTAATAAAAAAAGAATAGTTGATATTACTATTTTTTTCATGTAATCACCATTTTTATTATTAACTTATTACTTATTTTTATTACATTTATTAAACAAAATATGACAATAATCTAAATATTATAAAAGATATTATATATGATATTAATAAATATATTAAATTATAAAAAATAGTTAATTTAATACCACATTCTTTTTTCATAATAGATAGTGTATTAATACAAGGAATTGTAAATATATTAAAAATACAAAAAGTATAAGCAGTAATATAATTTAAATTAACTTTTAATGAATTAATAGTTGATACAACTTGTTCTTTTGCAAATAATCCAGATATAATAGATAAAAAAATAGATGGACTATTAATTCCTAAGAATGGTTTAAATATAAAAGAAAATTTATATGATGTAAAGTATAGGATGCTTTTTTTTATATCAGTTACGTAAGTAAAAGATGTTGAGAATGATGACATTAAGAAATTTAATATTGATATAAATATCATGATAGTTATTATTCGTTTTATAAAAGATTTAGTTTTTGTTATAGATTCTTTATACGCAACTTTTATTGAGGGCATTTTTAAATGTGGAATTTCCATTATTAATCTGGATTTATTTTTCTTAAATATAATACTTAATAAAACTATTATTAATATCATTATTAAATAAAAAGATAAAAAAATTAGAAATGAATTATGATAAAAACTAGATATAATAAAAAATATAATAGATATTTTTGCACAACATGGTATCAAAGGAATTAAGAATATTACTTTTTTTCTTTCATATTCATTTTTTATAGTTCTTGTAGAAAGAAGTGCCATAGCGCTACAATTAGTTGCTAGAAATAAGGAATATAGACTTTTACTACTTATTCCTATTTTATTTAATAGTTTATTAAATAGTATAGCTATTATACTAATAAAGCCTGTATCTTCTATTATAGATAATATAAATATTAAAAAAAATAGTTGCGGTATAAAGTTTATAGTATTTATAATACCATTTATTATTCCATCTAATATTAACTTTTTTAAAATAATTGATGAATTAAATTTATTTAAAATAATTAATAAATAATTACTTATATAAATCATAATATTATTAATGCTATTAGTTATAATACCACCTATAACATTAATTGAAAAATAATATACTAATATAAACATAACTATACTAAGTATTATAAATAAATATTTATACTTTAATATTAATACAAAACTATTTCTTTTTTTTATATTATTCTTTATTACCTCACTTGTTATTATATCTATCTTTCTATATATACTTGTAATATCATTATTAAGTTTAATTCTATAATTACAAATATAATTACTTTTTATTATTTCCTTTTTTAAATTATCTATTCCTATATTTTTTAAAGCAGATATTTTTATAACTTTAATATTTAATATTTTTTCTAATTTTTCTATATCTATACTATTATTATTTTCACACTTATTTAATACAACAATAAGAGGAATATTTAAATCTTGCAATCTTAATGTTAAGTATAAACTTCTATTTAATGAATTTATATCTATAACATTAATTATTAAATCTATTTTATTTTTTTTAATAAAATCTATAGTAATTTCTTCTTCACTAGTATATGGATTAAGTGAATATACTCCTGGCAAGTCAACTATTTTTTTATCTTTAAATAGTCCTATTTTATAGTCTACTGTAACTCCATTATAATTACCTATTTTTCTAGATGATTTAGTAAGTATATTAAATATAGAACTCTTTCCACAATTAGGATTACCTAATAAAGCTATCATATACCTCAATATTATTTGCTATATCATTAGATAATAATATATTAATATTTCTATAATTAATAATTACAATATTACTATCTTTATAAAGTAATCTAACTTTAGTATTATATACAAGTCCTATTTCTAAAAGATGTAATTTTAAGCTATTATCTTTTATATTTATATATTTAATATATCCTAAACCATCTATTTTAAGATTCATTAATTTCATAAAAAAATTATGAATAAATCATAATTTAAATTACTAGTGTATATAAATTGCCAGATCCTTTATTAACTAATTTAGTTAATGCCTGTTGAATTTTAAATCTAGCATTTTCTGGAGTTAAAGATAACTTAGCTTGTATTCCTTCTTTTACTATTTGATCAATACTACGTCCAAATATTTCACTTTTCCATAGACTTTCTGGATCTGTATCGCTATCACGCATTAAATAATCAATAAGCTCTTTACTCTGCATCTCTGAACCTATAATTGGTTCAAAAGTTGATTCGACATCTACTCTAAACATGTAAATAGAAGGTGCGACTGCTTTTAACTTAATACCATATCTGCTTCCCTGTTTTACTACTTCAGGCGAATCTAATTTCATATCATTAAGAGACGGTGATGCAACACCATACCCTGTTGACTTAACCATTTTGAGTGCTGATTTAATCTGATCGTACTCACTTTTTGCCTCACTAAATTCTTGAAATAAATTTAATAAATCTGCTTTACTATTTACATCAATATCAATTATTCCTTTTAATACTTCATCAAATAATCCTTCTTTAGCGTTTAAATTTATAGTAACTACTCCTGTATTAGTATCAACATCAGAAATATATGCTCGAGATATATATTCACAATCTCCAAAATGATTAGTTATTTTATCTATATCTCTTAGTTTATCAACCTCAACTACACTTTCCTTTATTTTATCAATATATATTTTCTTAAGCCAATTATCAGGTTGTAGGATAGCTATCCAATCAGGCATATTAACTTTAATTTCAGTAACTGGAAATTCATATAAAGACTCTTTTAAAACATTATATAAATCTTTTTCATTCATTGCTTCAATGCTCATTGGAAGAACTGGGATTTTATATTCTTCTTTCAAATTTTCTGCAAGTCTTTCAGTTTCAGGGAGCATAGGATGAGATGAATTTAAAATCATTATAAATGGTTTACCTATATCTTTTAATTCATTAACAACCCTTACCTCGGCATCAACATAATTATTTCTAGGAATTTCTCCAAAAGATCCATCAGTTGTAACTACAATACCAATTGATGAATGATCTCTAATTACTTTTTCTGTACCAATTTCTGCTGCTTCTATAAATGGAATTTCATCATCATACCATGGAGTCTTGACCATTCTTGGACCTGACTCATCTTCATAACCTTTAGCACCATCAATAACATAACCAACACAATCTACAAGACGCACATTACATGAAAAATCATCAACATTAACCTTGGCGGCTTTAGATGGAACAAATTTAGGTTCAGTTGTCATTATCATTTTACCTTGAGCAGACTGTGGTATTTCATCTAAACAACGCTTTTTTTCATATTCATCTTCAATATTAGGTACAACCATATTTTCAATAAACTTTTTAATAAACGTTGACTTACCCGTTCTAACAGCACCAACAACACCTAAATATAAATCTCCACCCGTTCTTTCAGTTATACTTTTAATTATTTCTAATTTATCCATATTTCACCACTTTCTAATAAAATATATGATTATAAAAATATTTTATTAAATATTTTTAATCGATAAATATATATATAATAAAAAGAGCCTAAATCTCTTTACTATTTATTAATACATCATCTTTTATATCATAATTTATAATTGATCTATATTCCATTTTAGCTTTATTTTTTTCTTTTGTTAAAATATATAATATAATGCTTGTAGATAATATTGATAATACTAATGAAGAAAATATTGAAAACAAAATTGGATAATCGTGTTTTTCTTTTAATAATCCAGAAGCATCAATATATTTATTAATATTTGATTTAGGTATTCCTTGTTTAGTATAAAAATCTATTTTATCAATAAATGATGTAGTTAGAACATAATAGTTTTTATTTGTACTATTATACATTTTATTAATATAACTTTTTATTTCTTTTTCTCTTTTGCTATCAAAATATTTTTGAGCATCTCCAAATAAATAATAAATATTTTTATTATTATCTTTATCAATTATAAAAACTATTCCGCTATTATATTTGCCTATACCAAAACTATTTTCTTTAACAAAATTTTTTACATAATCATATGTATCTTCATTTGTATTTATTAATGTAGTCAATACTGCAATATCCAGATTATAATCAGTTACATATTGATTTAATTTATTATTGATACTATCCTCTTCTTTAGCAGAAAAAATATCAGCATTATCATACACTTTTTCTTCTTTAGCACTAATAAATATTGGTATAAATAAAATTATCATTATTATATATAATAATTTCTTCATCTAAATCACCTCTGATATAAATAGTAATAAACTTAATACTAATAATAGAATAAATATAATAGTATTCAGTATTAATATTTTTATTTTATCATAAGGATAATCAATTTTAATATTACCATTTTGACCATTTACTATTACATTATAAATTTTACTATTTATTTTAATAGGTAAAATCCAAACAGGAATAAAACATTTTTTTAGATTAATTTTAGAAATAGTAAATTCTTTTTTTTCTACAATTAAGTTTTCATATTCTTTTATATCTTCTTTTACTTTATTTAATGTATCCTCTTTAAAATCATCACAATCAAAATCTACTAAATCATTATATTCTAATTTACTAATATCAGTTATATATCCAGATAAATAAGATTCATCATATTCTCTTATATCTTTATATGAATAACTAAAAACATCATCAAAATTATTAACTATATTATTATTTATAATTATATTATTATAAGTAGATATTCCTACTCTATCAATATTATAATCCTTTATAAATTTATTATCTTTTTTAGTTCCTTTCATATTTAATGAAAAATTTATTTCTGTATCATATAATCCTACAGGTATATATAATCCCATAATCTTATCTATCATATTCTTATTTTTATATATTTCTGGTAAAAAGTATTTTTTCTTATAGTTATTTATTAATATTTTTTTGGCATCATCTTTTGTAATTTTAAAAGGCAAAATATAACTTATATCTATTTTGTTTTTATTTTGTTTTTTTTCAAATTCATTTTTCAAACAATATGGACAACAAATATTTTTGTTATATTCTTTTATAATAAAAATATTATGACAATTTTCACATTCATATATTACATTATTTAATTCATTATCCATATTAACACCCTTTACTTATTCTTTTTTAAAACAAAATATCTACATTCATAGCTACATAATTCTTTTAAGTATTTATCTTTGAATTTTATATCATTAATTCTATTACATTTTTTATTTTGTCTATCACAAAATCCCTTTAATCTTAGTTTTCCGTAAGACCAATCACCAATAATATAATCATAATCATAAAAATAGTCTGTATATTTTTCTTTAAATGCTAAATCTTCATATCCATCTTTATAGTTTTCTATTATTTCATATGTATAATTATCAACTTTTATCACGATATCACCAACTAAATTATACATAATTTTAGCTAATTATTCAATAGGAACTGTAATAGGAGTTGATGAGGTAGAATAATATGATGGAACACTACCCTGTATCATTTTCATTCCAATTGGTATACTTGTTTTTATTTTAGTTTTCTTTTTTGCATATGGTAAAATTACTTCCATAGAAAGATTAATATCTGCATATACTTCTACTAGTGTATTATTTATTCCATAATCTTTTGTTTTTATGTTAACATTACTTATTATATTTCCAATTAAATTTAATTTAACAGGAATACTACCAGATAAATTACTTAAAAATGTATTATTAAAAATACTACCTAATGGAATTTCACAAACTATTCCTTTTTGTAATTTATTCTTATTATAAATATTAAATAAATTTCTATAATTGTTTATTTTATCAATCTTACCAGATTCTATATATTTTAAATTTTCTTCTAAATTATTAGTAACTCCAGATAAAAATTTATTTACTTCCATTGTATTAAAATCAATCGAAACAATATCTCCTTTAGAATTCTTTTTAACATAAAATAATTCTTCATTTTGTATAGAATCACTTAGTTTATTATCAATTGAATCATTTATTATTATATTAGATATTTTTTTTACTTCGTTTTCTGCAATATTAAGATATACAGGAGTTATTTTTTTATTAATATAATAAATTGCATAAATAATAACTATAATAAATATAGCTATTATTAATAATAATTTATTGCTTTTTTTTAATTTAATTTTCTTTTTATAAACAAATCTATTCATACTAGATTATATGCAAAAGCACCAATATATTTTTATTGATGCTTTTTAAATACAATTTCTTTACTGTAAAGAATATATAACATAATACCCATACTTCCTAATAGTGTAATTATTCCAAATATTATTAACATTGATTTTTTTAATGTATTTGGTACTATTACTTTTTCATTAACATTATCAAATACTACTTCTATCTTTTTATCTTCCATCATGTTTTTAAACTGTGGTATTGTTAATTCTTTACTATTTTCTGGTATTTTTATTACTTTTTCATTTATTCTTATTTCCTTTATATAGTAATTATCATTTGCCTTTATTTTTATATTATCTTCTTTAGAATCTTCATTATAGTATACTTCTTCATCTCCAGTAACATTTCCTCCTTCATTTGATGTTACTGTTATTTTATATTTGATTCTTTCATATAAGAATTTAAATTCTTGAGTCTCTTCTTTATATTCTTCCTTTTCTTTTGTAGGCTTTTTTACTAATCTATATCCTTCTATATCTTTATTAACAAATTCATATTCTTTTCCTACATTATCTGTTGTTGTAATACTATCAATTAATTCTTTATTTGTATTATTTTCTAAATACTTTACTACTATTGTTCCTTTAATATCTATATATGTATTATAGTGGGTTGTTACTTCTTTATTTTTATTTTCTATTTCTGTTTTTCCACTTACATTATTTACAATTACATCTTCTAATAAATTAATGTTTTTATACTTTAATTCTATATTCTTTGTAACATTATATTCGCTATTTTCATATGAATTTATATTTGTATTTACATTCCATGTTATTGTCTTAGTATCTTCATCATATACTCCTCCGTCTAAATTAGATTCATTAACATCTATTTTATATGGTAGTGTATCTACTATCTTTATTGTTGCCTCTCCTATATAATCCGTAAATAATGTATTATAATTTATTTGATATGATACTTTATCTTTACTTTTTGTTATCTTATCGGTTCCTGTCATAGTTATACTTGTATTTAATTTACTATCTTTTTTATTATAGCAATATTCTACATTTATATTATCACTATCTACTACACCTTTATAATTATCAGTTTTATTTGCAGATATTCTATTATAATTTTCTGGTATTACTACATTTGCTTCATAAGTATCTGAATCATAGTTATCTCCATAATATACTATTTCATTTGTAGAATTAGCTATTTCTCTTTTTGTATTACAATCTAAATATTTTACATTAAGATTAGATTCTTTCTTTTTATAGTAGTATGTTACAACTATATCCTCTTCTCCTCTTATACCAGATGTATTTCCATCTACTCTAACAAATTCATAATTTTCTATTTCTTTCTTTTCTGTTTCGTAATTTGTATCATTGTCATTAATATCTATAACATCTTCAGATAATACATTATTTGTTCCCAACTCTAAATATCTAGTTGTTACATTAACCATTTTCTTCCACAAAGCAGTATATGTAGCATTATCAGTTACAAATAATTCATAATCAGGATTCCATCCTTTAAATATCCATTCATCTTCACCTGTAGGTTCAAAATATGGCGTAGAATCTCCATATGGTATATCGCTATATACTTGATTATCAAAAGTTCCATGCGTACCTTTTTTATAAGTTACTTTATATTTTTCCCTTTCATTTGTTGCATATATAATATTTCCACTATTAGCATCAAATTCAAATTCAGATATTACATTATTCATAGAAGCATCACTATACATTTTAAATGAATTTGTTTTATAATGATCTAAATAACTGGTTTGTACATATCTATAAACTCCACTTTCTAAGTTTCTAAATGATACAACCCCAGTTGAATCAGTAATCGCCTCATCTACATCTACAAATGTATCACCATTTTTCTTTTGAAGCTTTATTTTAACTCCAACAATTTCATTTTTAGAATCTTTATCTCTTAATAGAATCTTACTTTCTCCTTGCAACGTAGCTATAGATGATGGTACAACTAACTTAATATCATTAGTTACTTGTTGTTGCCTTACATTACCATCTATATCCTTCCAGGACCAAATGCTTTTAACTTGTTTTGTAGTAGGAACTACAACAGTTGGAAATTTTAGTTTTATAGATAATCCCCATAAAACAACCTTACCAGCAATTCTATTAGAATTTCCAAAAGTTTTGTTAAAAAAGTCTTTCATAGTCGAATCAGTTACAAAAGATCCGACACTATGAAAATAATCTCCTGGACCAGAAAATGAACTATCAATTAATTTTGCATAATAATCATATGTCTTGTCTAGGCTCGGTTGACTTCCATAATTTATAATTAATGTATTGTTATTTCCATCATTAAAAAAACCATATTCAAATTTCTTCATTCTGTTTTTAAAATCATTATATGTTTCTCCATTATTTTGATAAATTTCAGTAAAATCTGATGTAATATTCATAGTATACTTATGTCCTGACGCTTTCATTTCTGTAAGTGAAACTGGAGAAACTATTGTTGCACGAATTAAAAATTTTTCTATACTTGCATTAAGATATTCGGGAATTGGAAATTCTAAATATAAATCATTATATAATGAAAATGAATTAATATCAGTATAATTATTAACATCATATAATTGTTTAATTGAAGCACTAGGAGAAGAAATTAAAAGTGATGCCATATTATTACTTGTTGATGTAACTGAAGTGTTAGCTCCATCATTTATTTCAACAAGTTCTAATGTATTAATTTTAAAATAGCTTTTTTTATTTCCTACAGTTAAATGAACTACTTTATCAACATAACTAAAATCTCCATAAATGTTCTTAGCAGTTATAAATGTTCCTCTAAGGCTTGTTTTTCCAACTGCACTATCGCTAAATTTTATGGTAATAATTCTATCACTTTCATTTCCATCCATCATCCATTTGCCTATTTTATTTGAATTTTCATCATATATATCTGACCAAGAAAAACCTAAACAAGTAAACCTGGTTTGATCTTCTGTTTCAATTTCATTAGCAAAAGGAACTTTTATAATATCTCCATCTTTTATTGCTACTTCAGAATTAATGTACCAATCAAATTTTACAGCAAATCTTTTACTTCCCTCAATACCATTATTTTCATCATAATATGAGGTACAATTATCATTCGCGCATATTTTGATATTCTCAACACTAAAATAATCTGATAAATCAGCTGCTTTAATAATAGTAACTGGTAAAAGTAATAAAAAGAATATAACTATATAAATATAATACTTTTTTTCCATACAAACTCCTTTTATAAAATTATAATATTACATTACTTATATTTTTAAGTACTTTCTAACCGCTCTCCAAGAGCCAAACATACCTACTACCATACCTATTGCAACTAAAATTAGCGAAATATATATTACAAATGGATATGGTTTTATTAATGTAATAAATGATACAAACAAATGTCCATTAAAATGTTCATATATTTTTGCATAACCTAATATTGTTACAATAATAGGTATTATAGAACCTAAGATACCTAATAATAACCCTTCTAATATAAACGGTATTTTAATATTAGTATTACTTGCACCTACAAGTCTCATAATTTCAATTTCTCTTTTTCTTGAGAAAATAGTTATTTTTATTGTATTTGCTATTAAGAATGCAGTAACAATTACAAGTGCCACAACAAGAATTATACAAAATTTACGAACTGTATCGAATACTTGAACCATTTGTTCAACCATTCCTGCACCATATTTAACTGATGTTATTCCATCAATTTTTTCTATTTCTTTTGCAGTATCACCTATTTTTTCAATATCATCAACTTTTACTTGATAAGTATTTTGAATAGGGCTTTCTTCTTTAGTCCAATCTTGCATTATTCCTTTAAATACTTCAGACGATTGCATCATTTCATCTGATATATCCATTTTATCTCTATATTTAACATTCTTTTTATGAACATTATCTAGCGCCAATATATGTTTTTCAATATCTTTTATATCTTCTTCACTTTTATCATTTGATATAAAAGCAACTATTGTCACATCTTTTTCTATAGATTCTGTAAAAGTATTAACACTATATGAAAGTACAATTGATACAGCAACTACTATTAAAGTAATTGTAATACATGATATAGAAGCAAGCGAAAGGGAAAAATTTCTAAATACACTTTTGAATGAATCTCTAATACTTCTTGAAAAAATTCTTAATGCTTTCATTTATACGTCCCCTCTTCATAATCTTTCACTATTCTACCCGAATTAAGTAAAATAACTCTTTTATTCATCTTTTTAACTATTTCTATATCGTGTGTTACCATAACTACTGTTGTACCAAGTTTATTAATTGCCTCTAATACTTCCATAATCTCCATACTCTTTTTAGGATCTAAGTTTCCAGTTGGCTCATCACATATTAAAAGTTTTGGACCATTTACAATAGCACGAGCTATTGCAACCCTTTGTTGCTCTCCTCCTGATAATTGATTTGGATAATGTTTTGCTTTATTTTTTAATCCAACAAGATCTAATACTTTAACTACTTTTTTATGAATCTCATATTTAGGAAGTCCTAATACTTCCAAAGCAAAAGCTACATTTTCATATGCAGTAAGTTTAGGTAATAATTGAAAGTTTTGAAAAACTACTCCAATTTTTCTTCTTAATTTATATACTTTGCTATTTCTTAATTTAGCAACATTAATTCCCCCAACAATTATTTTTCCTTTATTTGGTTTTTCTTCACGGTACAACATTTTTATTAATGTCGATTTTCCACAACCAGTCTCTCCTATTATAAAGACAAATTCTCCCTTTTTTATTGTTAAATCAAGATCATATATAGCTGTTACACCATTTTTATATGTCTTGTTTATATTACGTAATCTAATTAAATCCAATCTCACGCACCTCCAAACACTTCATAGGCATCTGTCACTAAGAAAAATGCCTCAGGATCAATTTCTTTTAATCCCTCTTTTAATACATAATACTCTCTAGTAGGTAAGGTACACATAATAACTTTTTGATTATCTCCCGTGTATCCTCCTCTACCCTGTAGTACAGTTACTCCGTGGTTCAAATTATTCATTATAAATTTCTTTACTGTAGTCTCATTATCTGTAATAATATAAAACGTTTTAGATTGAGATATTCCAAGAATTACTTTATCTGTCATAACACTTATTATATAAAGTGAAATTAAAGAATATATAAATGTTGGAAAACCAAATACAAAAAGTCCTATTAAAATAATCGCACCATCAGTAAACAGCATAGCTTTACCAATTGATATTTTTAAATATTTACTTCCAATATCATTTAATATATCGGTTCCACCTGTTGTATATCCGGCCTTAAATATTAATCCTAAGCCTATTCCGTGAGTTACCGCACCAATTATTACAACAACTATAGGTTCAAGTGAACCCAATTTAAAAAGTGGAATATAAGCTGTTGTTGCTTGTATAAATAGTGGATATAATATACTTCCCGCAACCGTTCTAGCTGTTTTTTTCTTTCCTAGGGTAAATAAACTTAAAATAAGCAGTAGCATAGAACTTAAAAAAACTGTTATAGAAGGGGTTATATTAAATAATTTTTTTAAAATTACACCAATTCCTCCTACTCCATAAACAGTATTACTCGGAAGCAAAAATATATTGTATGAGAGTGCAACTATAAAAATACCAGATAAAAATTCACAAAACCTAATTAATCTATCTTTACTATAGATTTTATCTATTATATTACTCAAATCTTGCTCTTTTTTCTTATTAAAAAACATCATTTCACATCCCTTTTTAAACACTCATTAATAAATAAATCAATATCACCATCTAATACTTTTGTAGGATTAATATTTTCCGTATTAGTTCTATGGTCTTTTACTAAAGAATATGGATTTAGTGTATATGTTCTAATTTGTGACCCAAAATTAATATCCATATTCTCACCTTTTATATTTGACAATTCTTTTTCCCTTTTTTCAAGCTCCAGTTTATATAACTTATTCTTTAAAACCTTTAAAGCAGTTTCTTTATTCCTAATTTGGCTTCTTTCATTCTGACAAGTTACTACAATTTTAGTTGGAATATGTGTTATTCTAACTGCCGAATCAGTTGTATTTACACCTTGTCCTCCATGACCTGATGCTCTATATATATCAATTCTAATATCATTATCATTTATTTTATAATCTTCATTTTCATATATTGGAGTTATATCTACTGATGTAAAAGATGTATGTCTTCTTTTATTTGAATCAAAGGGAGATATTCTAATCAATCTATGAACCCCTTTTTCACATTTTAAATATCCATATGCATTTAATCCTTTTATTATCATAGATGCACTTTTTATACCAGCCTCATCACCATCTTGGTAATCAACAACTTCTATTTTATAATTCTTATTAATTGCCCATCTAGTATACATTCTATATAACATTAAAGCCCAATCACAGCTTTCAGTTCCTCCTGCTCCAGGATGAATATCTAATATACAGTCACATTTATCATATGGTCCATTTAATAAAAGACTTATCTCAACGTCAGATATTAATTTATCTAAAGAAGGAATCTCTTTTTCTAATTCTTCTTGTAATTCTATATTAGGTTCTAATTTCAATAATTCAATAAATTCTAATGATGTTTCAATTTTATTTTTTAAATTTTCTACATCATTTAATCCTTTTTTTATTTCATTTAGTTCTGTTACAATTTTTTCAGAATTAGATTTGTCATTCCAAAAATCAGACTTCTGCATTTCATTTTCTAAATATTTAATTCTTTCTTTTTTATTATCTGGGTCAAAGCGACCTCCATAACTCTTCTATTCTTTTTTTATAATCACTATATATATTTAACAATTCATATATTTCCATACAATCACCATTCTAACTTTGATTATAACATGAATTCATATATTTTAAAAGAACATTCACAAAGTTTTTAGAAAAAGAAAAAATAGTACTTTTATACTATTTCACTTTTTGCTTTGGTTTTATATCAAAAACCTCTCTAGCACTTATATTTGAACGATATTTTGAGAAAAAATCAAAAGTTTTTTCTTGAAAACCACATGCTAAATAAAACTTAGCTTGCTCAGACATTAAATCTATTCCTTCTATAACACCTTTATAATCATAACTTATTAATTCTCTTAAAAAATCTAACATTTTTGGCTTATCAACACTAGCTATTAAACCAGGTTTTTTTTGATGCTCAATAATTGGTCCTAATTCATTCTTTATAATAGGATTTATATTTTTTTTGGACAAACTTCCTATTATATCCGCAAAGAAAACATTAGATATAGATTCCCTTATTTCTTTATCTGTACTATATTTTAACTCAACATAATCATCATAATCATAATCTATATATTTATAATCATGCTTTTTTTCATTATCTTTCAATAATAAATTAATAGCAAACGCTTCAACTGGTTTTAAATTTTTACGATTATTTTTATAGTCTCTCATTTTTGATAATTCATATTTATTATCATGCTTACACTTATCTAAAAATTCATTATATTCATTTATTATATTATCTTCATTATTTCCTAATTTAATTAATCTATTGTAATAAGATTTATCGCCATATCTTATTATATCTTCTAACGCATATAACTCAAGTAATTTTAATTTTGCAGGATTATTATCATAAAGATTATTAAGTCTTTCTTTAAATTTAGTATTTTCATTATATAATTTAATAATTTCTCCAATTATCTTCTTATCCATTTCACTAAACATATTACACCTCAATAGCTATTACTATTTTATCATTATATTTATATAATTGCAAAAAGAAAACTACCTTTTAAGTTTTCCTTTCGCTCCCTTTAAGCCATTATAATTACTTAATATATTACTGTCAAATGAATATGTCTTTTTAGATTTTTCTTTATATTCTTTAATAGCAATATTAATCATATCAGATAATAAATTCTTATATCCTTTTCCAGCTGGTTCCCATAAATAGAATGCTAGAGAACCTGGAATAGTATTTGGTTCATTAATAAATACTTTATTTGTTTTACTATCAATTAAGAAATCTATTCTACAAACGCCACTTAAATTTAATGCTCTAAATGCACGTTTTGAAATATCTATTATCTCATTTTCTACTTTCTTATCAACCCTTGCTGGAATAATTCTACTAGTTGATGCCATACCTTTAGATGATTTCATACCACCTTTTAATTTACCTTTAGAACCACCAATATATTTATCAGCATAAGTTAATAATTCATTATCACTCAAAACTTCTTCTAAAACACTAGTCTCTTGATATTTGTAATTTCCAAGAACACTACAATTAACTTCAATTAAATTATCTACAGCTTTTTCTATAACAATTTTTTTATCATATTTAATTGCATCATTTATTGCTGCATCAATATCCTTAGAAGTTTTAACATATGTAATACCAACACTACTTCCAAGTGTTGCAGGTTTTACAACCACTGGATAACCTAATTTTTCAATTTTCTTTAAAATATCATTTGCAGAATCACTATACTCATAATCATAAAACCAAGTATATGGTACAACAGATATATCATTTGCTTCAAAAACTTGTTTCATAAGTACTTTATCTTGTCCTAGTGCTGAACCTAACACATGACTTCCAACATAAGGTATTCCAACACTTTCTAAATAACCTTGTAGTGAACCATCCTCAACATTATTTCCATGTACTATTGGAAACATAATATCAATCTCAGTTACATCTTTTCTAAAAATACCTTTAGTTGACTGTAAATAAAATTTATCATCTTTACGTACAAGTACTACTTCTTTTGCATATCTTTTAAGATCTTCAAAATCTTTATATACATCAATATCTCTTAACATTGCTCCTGTATACCAAGTTCTATTTTTACTTATATATATTGGTATTATATCATATTTAGTATCATCCATACTTTCCATAGCTTGAACCGCACTTATGATACTAACCTCATGTTCTACACTCTCTCCTCCAAATATTACACCTAATTTTATTCCCATAATTCTAAACATTCCTTTCCACTTCACTACGTTCGTTTAAGCCACAAACCGC
>CAMKGA010000029.1 GCA_946412015.1 uncultured Caryophanales bacterium | reverse complement strand
TATGCTTAATAATAAGCAATAGACTTTATAAAAAATTTCTCATGCGTTTATCCTGCGATAGTCTTGATCATATCTGTTAGTATTTTTCTATCATTTATATCGCGATATTCATATATACTTATTCCTTTTTTATTTTTTCCTTGAAAGATAAAATTAATTTGAATATGTTGATCAATTGTTTTATATGATACATCCTTATCAGTATCAGATACTAAAGCACTACATAGATATAAGAAGTTTCTATTTTTAATATTTATACTATAATCACTATTAATTTCTATATTAATTACTTTATCATTAGTTTTAACTAATATATCTATTATTTTATTTTTTATATAGAGTCTATCTTTTGTAAGTTCACTATTTCTTATATCTAGTGTTTCAATTTTAAAACTACTATCTACATGATGCATTATATTTGTTAGAAATATCTTTAATAGTTCTTTATCCCTATAGAATACATTTTTAAATACTTGATCATACTTTAAAGTGTAATACATAATACCTCCTACTTATATTATTCGATATAAGTAGTTAAAATCCTTTTTTATTTATAATCTTCTTTAAAACTTTTATATATTCCATTTTTCTTTGTACCTAAAACACAATTTAAATTTACATTATCAAGTGCTTTAAATATATTATAATCAATATTTTTATTCTCTTCTCTTAATTTTTTTATTAATTTTTTCATTTCTTTTCTCTTGCTTGAATCATCATCTTTTATAGTATTTTCTAATGTAAATTTACATGCACAATTTAAAAATTCAAGATTATGATAATTTTTGAATGCAATAATACTTTCTTCTTTTACTAAATACATAGGTCTTATTAATTCTAAGCCTTCAAAATGAGCACTTTTCAATTTTGGCATCATAGTTCTAACCTCAGAACCATAAAACATAGATAAAAGAGTTGTTTCAATAACATCGTCAAAATGATGTCCTAAAGCTATTTTATTACAACCTAGCTTATGTGCTTTATCGTACAAAAAACCCCTTCTCATTTTAGCGCACAAGTAACATGGTGATTTATCTACTTTAGTTACTATATCAAATATATCACTTTCAAATATTTCTATTGGTATATTCATTATTTTAGCATTTTCTTCTATCTTTTTTCTATTAACTTTACTATATCCTGGATCCATAACTACAAAATGGGCATCAAATTTTACCTTACCATGTTTTTTTATTTCTTGAATACATTTTGCAAGTATAAAAGAATCTTTACCACCACTAATACATACCATTATATTATCATTATCACTAATAAGTTCATATTCTCTTACTGCTTTTGTAAACTTGCACCAAATATCTTTCCTAAACTTTTTTATTAAACTTCTTTCAATTTCTTCAAATTTTTCCATATAACCTCAATCCAATATACAAATTATATCATATAAAAAGCAAAAAAATAACTTTTTGCTTATTTAGTTTTATTTGTTTTAGTAAATTTGATACTAGACAAATAGCTTTTTATAATATCACTCTTACTAATTTTATATTTAGCTTTTATACTAAAGCCTGACATAAAAAATATTTTATTAAATTTTCCATCTATTACAACAGGTAAATTATTAGAAATTAGAAATGCAATTAAAGCTTTTAATTCATATGTTGATCTTTTTCTTAATTTATTTATCTGATTTTTATCAGTTACTTTTAGACTTTCAAATATCTTTTTATTATTACTGATATTGGTAGATACTCCCCCTGATCTAATTCCTATTGATAATAGATCAATATACTGTGAGTCTGTAATCACTTTAAGCTTATCGATAATATCCTTTTCAGTATCATCAATTACTTCCTTACCTCTCATAAATATTTCAAATTCTTTTCTATTAATAATACTATTTTGATTATTAACCCAGTTATGTAAATTAAAACCATTTTCATCATATCTATAGCCATTTAATGTTTTAAACCCAATTGGGACATCAAGATTACCATAAAATTCATAATACATTTTAGCTATATTATACATATCATCAAATGAATAAGTTTGTTTATTCTTAGGTAAAAAGCGCATTTTTATATTTAATAATAACTTGATTTTCTCTTCGTCTAATTTTCCATTTTTATATTTTGCTCTTTGATTAGAAATCCAAATACCTAAGGAATAACCATCGTTATCATAATCTACTCCGTTAATTGTTTTAAAATCTTGTCTAACTTCTAAATTATTATAATGATTATAATAGTTGAGTGCGAGAATATACATCTCTTCCCAAGTTTTTCTTTTTAATTTGTTTTTTAAATTAATTAATGTATCATACAAATCTTCATTTAGAATTTCTATATCAAACATATAATTTTTTGTTTTTTTATCTCTTTCATTATGAATTTTATTTTGTTTATAATACTCTTTTATTCTAGATTTTAAATTATCTTCAAGTTCTTTTATAAATTCAATATTACCTGCTAAGTCAATAATTACTGGAGATATTAATCTATTGATAATTTTCTCCTTAGTAAAATTATCATCTATTTCTACATTATTACTTTTTGCAATATTTATTAATTCATCTATACTTAATGATTCATAATATTTTTTTAGATTAAGTGTTGATCCTTTTACTGCTTCTGCTCTTCCTATTTGTTCAAAAAATATTATATCAGATAAAGTAGCACGGCCTAAAATAACACCGTCAATATTTGGCGAATGAACACCCTCATTATATTGATTCTTAGTAAAAATAATCTTTAATTTTTCCTTTGCACTTGTCCCATCTATATTCTTATCATGATAAAAAGCTTCTCTATTTAATTTACCCTCTTTTTCATCTTTACTTTCAGTTTTATAAAAAACTACATCATAATCTTTAAACCACTCTTTTGCTTCTTCGATTATTTCGTCAATCGAAGAACCGATAGGACAAAAATAAATATATTTACCATCCTTTTTTATATAATTATGAATTAAATCTTTAATGTTTAATGCACTATCTATTCTTTTTTTTATATCTTTTAGTATCTTAGAATATTCCTGATATTCCGTATATGATAATTTATTGTTATTAATCTTATCTTCTAAATACTTATGAATACCTAAAAGATTTATACAACAACTCCTATATATAGGTATAGGTAATACACCATCTATCATTGCATCTATTAAATCATATCGATTTACAATTTTATCTGCAAATAATTCATCTGTATCAGGATTTATCATATCACGCTCATACGGAGTATTTCTATCTCTAATAGAGTATGCAGTCATTCCAAATATTTTTAGATCCTTATGTGTTTTTATTAATTGATCTATTCTTCTTCCCCAAACAGGAGCCCCAATATGGTGAAATTCATCCAATATTAATAAATCTACATTCATTTCTTTTTATTCTTCACGACTTTTATTAATTAAACTTTGATATGTTATAAACTTTAGATTAGGAAAATCTTTTTCTCTGTTCAAATTAGGGTTATCATTAATTATTGATTCAATGTGTTCTATAATAGAATTAGATGGAGCAATATATATAATATTTTTATCCTTATTATCAAGTGCGAGCGCTAATGCTTGATATGTTTTCCCAGTTCCTGTTGCTTGAATAATACCAACTATATTCTCGCCAGATTCATATGCAGAATAAACTTTTTCATATGATTCTATATTATGTTTATATAATCCTATTTTATTATAATTATTCATCTAATCACCATACAACCTTATATCTCTAAAAATATTATTAGATATTTCATATTCAGTTATAATAACAGTATCATCTTTATATATATTAATATTATTACTATCTTGATTTTCTATAATTGTAATAACAGAACCATTAATATCTACATCAAAACCTACTTGATCTACAACTCCATCTATCATAAATACTTTAATAATTTTTCCAATATATTCTCTCATAAAAAACTCCTTATTATAATTAATTATACTATATATTATATAAAATAACTAGAAAAAAAGATGAATTTTATATTTCATCTATATATGGAAATTCTCTTTCATTTGATAAATATCTAAGTATTTGATAAGCAATATTGTAATAGTATTTTATATTATAATCATTTTTGTTATCATTTAGAATATCTATTAAATCACGAGCTACAACTTTAACAATATTTTTATTATCTTGCATAACTAGCATAATATTATATAATCTATTAAATTGCATATCTAAATTCTTATCTTCAGATATTCTTCCCTCTAATAAAGCAATCTCATTTGCTTCATTTACAGATATGCTAGGATAATAGTTAATTATATCTTCAACGACATTATAAATTCTATCATTCTCCACTAAATTACCATTATATTCATATTTCATATTACTTTTTACTCTTTCTATTTATTATATCTCTATATATATTATTAATTAAATCAGTATCAAGCACTATTTCTTTTTTATTCCCTCTTAATACTTCTTTTAAAAAGTGGGTCCTAATACTATTAACTACTGTTTGCAAACTTCTTGCACCTGTTTTTAATTTTGATGCAATAGTAGCAATAGCTTCATAAACTCCATCTTCTACAGTTAAATATTTACCCTTAGATTTTATCCATTTTTCAAAACCTAGCATTGGACTTATAGTAGATGTAGTAAGTATATTAAGTAAATCTTCCCTAGAATATTCTTCAGTGTGCAAATAGGTATTGAATCTTCCAACTAATTCTTTTTCAAGTCCTATTTTAACCAAATCAGCTGAGGTAATACTATAAGTATCAGCTGAAATACTATCAAAATCAGTATTAAACCCAATTGGTCTTACAACTTTAGTTTTGTTCTCCCTTAAATCAGTTAATGCTCCAAGGCAAATAAATGTCAATTTTGATGTATTAAATTCAACTTTACTAGAATCTAGAACTGTTTGACCTACTGAAATAGAATACTTTCCTCCTCCCATAAAGTCTAGAAGTTGATGTTGGACAGCTTCTTTCATTTTTAGGTCACCTTCTTTGTCATAAGCAATTTTATCAAATTCATCAATAAAAATGATTCCTTTTTCTGCTTTTTTTAAATCCCCTCCTGCTTCTTCATACAACCTTTTTAACAAATCAGTTAAATTTCCACCATGATATCCAGTTGATGAATAATCAGTAATTGTAGTTCGCACCATTGGAATATCAAGCTGTTCAGTAATTTCCGTTGTAATAGATGTTTTCCCTGTTCCGGTGGGACCATCAAAAAAAATTATTAATCTTTCTACATCTATAATTCCATCATTAATTAGTTGTTGATTATCAATAATATTATAAAATAAATCTTCGCACGCTTTTTCTTGACCTATAAATTTACTAATTATATTATCAAGAATTTGCCATACCTCTTCACTATTATAATCAATCTTTGATTTATCTTCTTTTTTTTCTTGATATAAATCCTCATGCATACTTCTTCTTTCAAATTTCTGCATTTTTTCTAAATTGTCAAAATTATAAAATATATTATTATCAAGATTTTTAAACAGTTTATCATTAACTTTTAATTGATTAATTCTATTATTCTTTTCAGGACCTTTTCCCATGATGTTCTTGTCTATTGACTTAGAAACAATTTTCTCAATACTCTTTATATAATCTTCTAAATAATTACATCCACTAACATATTCAATAACAATTAATGATGAGTCCATATATACTAAAAATTCTACCGTTTCTGGTGTTACTTTTTTTATAAAATATAGATACCACGCATCAGATGCATACATGGATTTTAAAGGTGATTTAAAAATTGTATCGTATAAATCTTTATAATCCATACCACTTAATGTTTTTATATCATCTTTTTTTAAATCAATTTTTTCTAATAATCTATCAATACTGATATTACCATTTTGACTTATAATCTCCTTTAACTCATCATCCATAAAAAAGCCCGCTAAATAAAGGGATATAATTTTTTTATGACCATTAGTAATACACGTTTTTTTACCTATTAATGCCCAATATATATCAATAGCCTTGTTAATATAGTCTTTCATTCTCGTATCCAAATTATAATAATCTAACGAAACATCCATCATATAATCACCTACTATTAAATTTTAGCACATATACACTTATTTTTCAACTTGAATAAAATAATAATGTGTGCTAGAATACAATCTATTAACGAGGTTTTTATGAATAAAAATTATAAAGTAAATGAAATATTGGGAGCAAAATTTTTTAAAAAATTAGTGTTTTTAGTTGAAAGAATAAAATTTAAATTAATTAATAAACTATTTCCTAATTCAGAGGAAAGATATGAAGTATTTTTAAAAAAGCAACTAGATAAAAAATTAAAAAAAGAAAATGATGAGAGAATAAAAAAACTATTAATTAAAGATTATCAAAATAAAATATTAGATGCTAGATGTGAATTTAATAACAAGAAAAATCGAAATTATCATATAAAAATGGATGATCCAAATAAATTTATTAAATATTTGAAAAATAACAGAAAGATTCATATTAAAGGACTTATTAGAAATGCTATTGTTTATTTAGCTTTAATTCCGTTATTTGTTTTATTAAATCCTACATTTACTATTGCAGGATATATAATTTTAGCATATAATACTATTAGTACATTAATTAATTTTGAGTGTGTTAATTTGCAAAACTATAATTTAAAGAGGTTTGAAGAATCTAAGAAAAAATTAATAAAAATAAAAGAAAAGAAATTAGCTAGAGATTTAGATAAATATAAAAATATTTCTAAAGTAGTTTCTAATTCTTTAAATAATTCTACTAATATTCCAAACATTGATGAAATTGTAGCAAATATTAATACTAAAGAAGAATTAATTGAACTAAAAAATATGCTGAATGCATATGGTATTAAAGAAGATAAAAATACTGATAATAAAGTAAAAAAAATAAGGAGGTAACATGTCAACTATAACAAATATTTCAGCATCTACTCTATCAGTAGCAGGATCAACTAGTATTTCATCTTATGATAATGATTCTATAAATAGCATTGGTACTACAGCAACACTTGGTGCATCAACTATATCTACTGTAGGTGGGGCTGGAATTATGATAAATGTTAAAGCAGCTGAATTAGAACAAACTAAATCATATATTCAATCATTAAGTATAGAAGATCAAAAAAAGCTAAATCAAATGCTAATAGAAAAAGAAAATATGCTTAATAATTATGAAAATACTAATGTAAAAGTTAAAACAAAAAGCATCAATTAGTTGACGCTTTTTTTATATATTCTTTTATTTATTTTTATAATATCATCGTGAATAATACCGTTAGTAAGTATCGCACCATTAATTCCCTGGTCATATCTTTGATCATTACCAAAAAAATCTGTAACTTTTCCTCCTGCTTCTTCTACAATTAACTTACTTGCTGCAATATCACAGTGTCCATGATCTGTTCCTGGAAATATCTCACCACTAATTTTACCTTCTGCAACAAGCATTGCAGCATGAGCTGTACTTCCTAACTGACACAACTTACAGTTTTCTCTTAATATTTCGGCAAGTTTAATTGTATCGTACTTAGCCTTATTCCACATACACCAATCTATAGATAAACCAAGCTCTCCATACTTTTTGCTATTTACATGAATTTTTTTATCGTTACAATATGCACCATTACCTTTAATTGCTGTATACATTTTATCTAGATAAGGATCATATACAACACCCACTATTGGTACTCCATCAAATACTAAAGCAAGTGAAAACACAGATACCATAATTCCTCTTGTATACATTGATGTTCCATCTATTGGATCACAAACCCAAACATATTTACTATTACTTAAATATTTTTCTTCTTCTCCATCTACACTATGTTCTTTATATTTTTCTTTTACTTTTTCAATCAAATAACTATTTATCTTTTTATCTGCAATAGTTACTGGAGTTCTATCTATTTTATATTCAATACTATTACTATCATTTAGAAAATTATCTTTAATAACAATACCTGCATATTTAGCAATTTCGATTGCAAAATCTAAATACTCTTGCATAATACCTCCTTAATAATACTTACACTTTCTAGAATTAAGCGAACACTTAACCTTATTTCCTTCTTTTTTCGAATCATCTATTTTAACACTAGAACTTAAGTATATATATTTACTATCAATATTATCTATTACAATATGTAATTGACTAATATTTGGAGTATCTGTATAATCTAATTTTATATTACTACTTTTAATACTTGATTTATTAATGATATACTTTTTAATATTACCCTCATATCCAATACAATGAACATATAATATGTTATCAAAAATATAACTGTTCATATCACACTTATCTATACTCTCTAAATGGTAATACTTATTTTTATGTTTTAATAAAATATTATTATTATCGTGTGAACTTACATTAGAACTATAATTAGTAATCACATAATTATAACTATTATATTTAAACTCTGTATTTACTTTTTCATCATTTTTTAACTTGTATTCTTTTAATTTTGACAATGTAAAATTTAAATTTAAATATGATACAAATTTATAAAAGATAAAAGATATAATTAATGTTGCAACTACTATAAATATAAATTTTCTATTCATTTTCTACCTCAACTTTAAATTTAATTAAGCTATTACTTATTTTTTTTGATCTATCCCTTTTTATATCTTCTTCGTTATCTGTAAATATTAAATTATAAGCACTTTCACATATAATAAAGCATCCAATAATATCTAAAATATCTAAAACTGTATCAAATAATGTAGTTAAGTTTTTTAAAAGTATTATTAAAACTCCAGCTATAATTAATAACATATTAGCAATTTTTCTTCTATTAGATTCTATTAGATTATACTTAGTTTCTAATCCATAATGTTGTCTTATAGCGTCTACTATTAATTCTTTATCAGTACTTTTTAATTCAATCTTAGTATGAATATATATAACAAGTTCATTCTTTTTAATTCTAGAGCATCTATTTTCAATAAATAGTGCAAGTTCATCTGAAATATCACTTTTATCAAACTGATTAAAAATATCATCAAAATTATCTATAAATATATTAATCTCTTCCATAGTACACCATCCTTAATTATTATATCATTATATAATAAAAATTACATCGTCAAATGTAATTTTTTTACTTTCCCATAATCTTTTTTATACCATTTTATAAAATCTTCTTTAGCGCTCGTTCTACCATCAGGCCTATTATTTAGCTCTTCCTTAGTCATTTCAGCCAATGTCTTAGTGCAGTTATTAGGTATAAACACCTTCCACAAATTAGATTGTGCTTCTTTTTTATCATTTCCTTTAATTTCATAGGCAAGATTACCATAACATGATCCAAAGAACTGATAATAATCAAATCCATCATAAAATGTTAAACAATCAAGGAAGTGACACTTTCTATTTTTAACATTTTTCATATCATCAATTAATTTTTCAATATTAGTACTAATACCACTTCTTTTAACAAAAGCACCAGGATATCCTGACTTTTTTGGATATGCTTCAATATAAAATCCTGAATCAGCCACAAATACTGGCTTTTTAATAATATCATATGCCATTAAAGCTTTTTTTTGCGATATATATTTTATATCATTAACATCAGGTTCATCTAAATCACACTTATAAAAATTAATATTCAAACCATTTTTTTCAAATATTTCTTTTACAGATACATACTTACCATAATTACCTGTTACATACGTTAGATTATCCATTACATTTCTCCTTTATACTTATATAATTTTTTTACTATTTCTGAATAATTAACTATAGATAAATCCTTATTTTGGATAAAAGCCATATATTTACATAAATAAATACTCATATAAGTTAAATAATATTCATTAATTATCTCATCATCATAACACTTATTTAAAATAATTAAATCATCATAATACTTCTTTAATTCATTTATAAATAATTTATCTAATTCTTTATCTTTATTTATATAAATCATATTAGTATCAAATACATATCCAAGTGTACTTCTGCCATGACAAAAATCATATTTATCATGTAATACAGGAATGCCAAGACCCGCTTCTGTAATAGTAGAATCTAAGAATGTAGATGCAACAGTGCTATCAACTCCAGATAATATTTCATAGACTTTTTTATTTTTAAATTTGAAGTTAAAATTTTTACTTAATATTTCATCTATAATACTAGTATTTCCATCTAAATAATAATTAAGCATTATACTTAATGGTATCATAGTTGAAGATAAAGATATAAAACTTTTTTCTATATCAGTATTTATATAATTTAAATTAATAACTCCATCTTTTTTATTTCTAGATAATAAGTATTTATTTAAATTATTAGATAGTGATACATCTACTCCATAATTATTTCCACTATAACTTGCAGATATAATATTATTATAATTATTTAAATTTTTGTAAAGTATATCCCTAGGTGAGATTGCTTCACATATAATATTATTTTTATTTTCAAGCACTTTAGCTACAAACTTAGCTACTACATATGAGCCCCCTGCTCCAGTTACAAGTGTATTACCCTTTATATTTTTTAATTTATTACTAATATCAATTAAATCGGTTTTGTTTAAAGTATCAAATATTCTTTTGCTCATTATATCTAAATTATAATTCATATCCATATTAAAAACCTCCTTAAGTAAATAATACCACTTAAAGAGGAAATATATCGTCTATTTAAAATAATTCATTTAATAATTCTATTTTTATTATTCTTTTAAGTTCAAAATGTCTAATATCACCTCTAAGTAAACAGTAAGCCATACAACACCAACCATCTTTATATAAAAACATCTCAGCTGGTTCTATAACTCTAGAATTTATCCCACTAGTATATGAATAGTATTCTATTTTTACTCTTCTTTTCTCTTTAATAGAGCGTGCAAGTATATTATACTTTTTTAAATTTTCATCTTTTAAATTTAATTCTTCTTTTTCCTTATTACTACCCATATAAATACCACGAATTTTATCTTGTAATAAAACTAATTTATCTTTCTTTTTTGAATCAGTTTCATTATTTATATATTCATCAAGTATTTTATAATCTATTTTTTTAAATTTACGAGCAGGAATTCTAATATTACTATTAAGTACATATCCACCATAAATTCCTTTTATAGAATCAATATAAATACCAGATTTTTCTAATTCTTCTTTATAACACCTAATCATTCTAGGGGTTACTTCTAAAATATTAGAAAGTTCTTTTATACTATATTTTTTTCCTGTTTGAAGCAACTCTAACATAGTAATTACATTTGATATTTTAGACATAAATCACCAATTATTTTACTTTTTGTTTTTCTTCTTTACTTATAGTTTTAATAGCTTCTCTACTGCCATCTTTATTATATTTATATGTAACATACTTGCCTTCTTCTTCAAATTCAACTTCATTGTTAATATAAACACCAAGAGAAGAATCTACACTAACTTGTCTTAATACTTCCTTAGATGCTTTATCTACTATTATTAAATCAATAATAGCATCTATTTCATTTGCATAAACTCCATCTTCTAAATAATCAGATTCTAATCTTCTCTTTTGAGTAATAGAACCAGAAGTATAATATTGATTTCCATAACTATAACCTTTTATAAATTGTTCGTTTTCTCCATCTATTGAATTAATGCAAAAACAACTCTTAGTATCATTAATTGGAAATCCATACATAAGTGAATTATGAATTCTATCATCCATAGAATCTTGATTAATACCATTAAATCCTGCTTTAGAAGATATAATATAAGTATCCATATGTATATTATCTATATATACATCTAATTTATCACTTAATCCTTGTGTTTTTATTGAAAAATATAATTTTTTATTAGCATTTATATGCCAAGCAGAATCTCCCGCCATATAATTTATAACTAATTTAAAATTCTCTCCATTAACATCTTTTACATCTTCTATTCCTTTAGCAAGCATATCTGCACCAACATCAGTAACATCAGTTTTTAAAAAATCTAACTTAGTTTCAGGTGCCATTTCTTTTGGTGCACAACTAGCCATTGTAAGACTCATTCCACCAGCAAGTATAATTGATGCAATTTTCTTACTATTTTTATTAATTATTTTCATAAAACCTCCTAAACAATAACTATATTACTACTATAAATATACATTGTCAAATAAAAAAATATTTATTTATTTACTATTTTATGTTACACTTTTTATAGGAGGGTATGAAATGAGTAAATGGGATAAAGATTACATAAACTTATGTAAACAAATACTAGAAGAAGGAAAAAGGGTTGAAAATAGAACTGGAATAGATACAATAAAAATTCCAGGGCATTTTTTTAAATTTGATTTAAAAAAAGAATTTCCTGCACTTACTACTAAACAATTGTTTTTTAGACAAGCAATTTTAGAAATGCTATGGATATATCAAGTGCAGTCAAATGATGTAAGATGGCTTCAAAAGCGAGACGTACATATATGGGATGAATGGGAAATTGATGAAAATGGATTATGGAAAGCAAATCAGTTAGTTCCTAATAAAGATGGTAAATTAGAAAAAAAAGAAGTAATTAGACAATTTGATACAAAATATGCTCACACAATTGGTACTGCATATGGATATATTAATAATAAGTTTCAAAATACAAATAGATTAATTGAAACAATAAAAAATAATCCTAATGATAGAAGAATGATAATGTCATTATGGCAAGATGATTATATAAAAACTGCAGTATTACCATCTTGTGTATGGTCTAGCGAATGGGATGTTACTGATGGATATTTAAACTGTTGGGTACACCAAAGAAGTTGTGATGTTCCACTAGGACTTCCATTTAATATAACACAGTATGCAACATTGTTATCATTAATCGCACACTGTACAGATTTAAAACCAGGAAACATGTATTGGTCAATTAAAGATGCTCATATTTATGTAAATCAAATAGATGGTATTAAAGAGCAAATAAAAAGATTTGATACGCTAGAAGATTTAAAAGCTCCAGAATTATGGATCAATCCAGAAGTTAAAGATTTTTTCCAAATTGATAATTCTAAAGAATTAAAAGACATTAAAGTTAAAAACTATAAACATCATGGAAAGATTAAATTTCCAATAGCGCAATAAAATATGATTACGTTAATTGCTTCAATTGGAAAAAATAATGAAATAGGAAAAAATGGAGATTTAGTTTGGCATATAAAAGAAGATATGAAATTTTTTAAAAATACTACTATAAATCATATAGTAGTTATGGGATTTAATACTTACAAATCTCTACCGGGACCATTAAAGAATAGAGAAATGATTGTATTATCTAAAAATAATAATATAGATGGTATTAAAATAATTAGAGACTATAAAGAAATAGTTGATAAATACGAAGATAGTGAGATAGAAGTATTTATTATTGGTGGAGCTACTTTATATGAAATATATATGGAATATGCTAAAAGAATGTATTTAACAGAAATCGATGATACGTGTAAAGATGCTGATGTTTTTTTTCCATCATTTAATAGAAATGAATGGAATGATGAAATATTACAGGAAAATGAGCATAATAAAATTAAATATAAAATACATAAATATGAAAGAAAAAACTATTTAAAATAGTTTTTTTATATTTTAGATATAAATGTTAATATAACAATTACCAATATAATTAATATAATTAATAATAATACTCTACAAATACTTCTTTTTTCTGAAGATAATGTTGCAATAAATTCTCTAACAAATGCATTAATAAAGAAATATGCTTTTGTTTTTGAACCGATTCCTTCTATTAATAAATTCTGTTTTGTAGCTATTATTCCTGCTCTAAAAACATGAAAATTGGTAGTAGAAAATGCAATATTAGGATTATTATTATGTTTTTTTATTAATTCACTTGAAAATTTAATATTTTCATAAGTATTTTTTGATTTGTCTTCAACAATTATATTATCTTTACTTATACCTTGTTTTAATAAATAATTTTTAATAGCTACACCCTCAGCTATAATCTCGTTATTCCCTTTTCCTCCGGATGGAACAAAAATTATATTTTTTCCTGTTATAGATTTCTGCATATTAGAAAACTCTATAGCTCTATCTACCCTGCTTTTTAAAAGTGGTGTTAACGACCCATCTTTTTTTATCATACAACCTAGTATAATAATATAATCTTTATCAAATTTTGGAACTTTTTTAGCAGACTTATAAGCTAAAATGATGCTTGATATAAATATACATTCTAAATAAGATACAAAAGAATATATAAATAATTCTATAAATGTATATATATAATATGCAATATTCTTAGTATCATTAATATATATATAATTTGAGTCTGAAAAAATTATATTTAAAACTATTGGAAATATAGTAGCTATTATAAGTAATAATCCAAGTATAACTCCAAGCATATTTCTCCAAGTATATCCTTCATTTTTTAATAATTTAATATGGCTTATAGTTACTAAAAGTGATGTTATAATAACAATTGGTAATATACTTATAGAAAATAAATTAACTGATTTAATTATTAAGTCTATAGAATATGCAAGTCCTTTATAATTTGTAATTTGAATTATTTGATTTACAAACATAAATGAAAAAAATATGATAAGTGCTAAAGATGTTATATTTTTATATTGGTATAAATTATCTTTTACACTTTTTTTATAATGTTTTATTTCAATAATTAATATTGCTAGAATTAAAATTAAAATGCTTATTGGAATAATTAAATCACAATTACACTTGCCAAGTCGACGATCAAGAGTTATTATTCCAAAATTATGTACAAATAATCTATTTATTGAATAATGTTTTTTGGATACAACTTCTATAAAAGTTGATCCTTTATCTACTGATTTTAATTTTAATTTTAAAACACCATCTTTAATTCTTTTATCTTTAATTTTTATAATACTTTTATCTGAACCAACAGTTATTTCAAGATCATTTATACTTTTAATATTATCATCTATTTTTATTTTTAAGTCATAAGTTTTTCCATTTATTAAAATTACAATAAATGATACAAAAAATAATAAAAATGCTAAAATAACTATTTTAATTTTTTCTATTTTTTTCATAAATCACCCAATTACTTTTACAACTTAATTATAATTAAAAAAATTTATTTAAGCAAGAAAAAAAGTGATTATAAATCACCTAAAAATATATTATTTTATATTTAAAATATCATTAAATCCAGTTACTTCAAAAATATCTAATACTTCATCACATACATTAATAATCTCAAGAGAACCTTTTTTATTCATTTCTTTTTGCATAGTTAATAAAACTCTAAGTCCTGCTGATGATATATAGTTTAATTTTTCTAAGTCTAAAACTATATTTTTCTCATCTAATTTTTTATATTCACTTTCTAACTCAGGAGATGTATTTGTATCTAATCTTCCTTCTAAACTAATTATAAGTTTATCATTTTCTTTGTTTAAATCAATTTTCATAAATCCTTCTTTCTATAAATAATTATACTTATTTTTATATTTTATAATAAATATTATACAAATAATCATTGATAACACTTCAGTTATAGGCCATGATATCCAAAGTCCTATTCCCTTGAATATATAAGAAAGAGTAAACAAGCATATAACAAGTATTACAAGTGATCTTACTACTGATAAGAATCCTGATACTATACCATTTGAAAATGCGGTAAATAATCCTGAGTAGAATGTATTATACCCACAAAATAAAGTAGCAAGTATCGATATATTTAATCCTAGTTTAGTAATATTATAAATTTCAGTACCCTTCTTAAAGAATATTGATACTATCTGATCATTAAATATAAATACTATAGTCATAATAAGTATTGATATTAATAATATCCAAATATTACTTAATTTAAATACTTTCTTTCTTTCATTTATATTACCACTACCATAGTGATAACTAAATACAGGCTCAACAGCTGATGTAAATCCCATATATATTGCCTCTATAAAGAACTGTAAGTAAAACACTATTGATAGTGAGCTTACTCCAATTTCTCCATAATATTTACCAGCTAAATGATTCATAATCATAGTAGTTACTGCACCAGCTAAATTAGATATCATATCAGATGAACCATTAAATGATATTACTCCTATTTCGCGTAAATTAAGTTTAGTAAACTTAATTGTATATTTGCTTCTTTTAGCTATTATATAATAGAAGAATGCAAATATAATTGTACTAGAATATCCTATTACAGTAGCAATTGCTGCTCCTTTTATACCTAGGTTTAGATGCTTCATAAATACATAATCAAGTACACAGTTTAAAACTCCACCTATCATTATAACAAGTGCTGCTGTAACACTCTTACCCTCACCAATAATAAGTATACCTAAACTAGACTGCAGCATAATAGTTATTGAAAAACTAGTCATAATTACATAATATTCTTGTAAATAACCAATGTTTCCACTAGTTGCACCACAAATATGCATTATTGGTTCTTGAAAAACTAAACATAATATAGTTAATATAACTGAAAGTATTATTGAAAATAAAATAGTATTGGAGAAAGACCTACTTGCTTCATCAGTCTTTCCCTCACCTATTTTTTTAACAATTATAGCATTCGCACCAGTTCCAAGCATTACACCAATT
Organism: uncultured Caryophanales bacterium; assembly: GCA_946412015.1. Classification (GTDB taxonomy): domain Bacteria; phylum Bacillota_I; class Bacilli_A; order RF39; family UBA660; genus RUG12438. The sequence goes on along the minus strand of CAMKGA010000029.1, from coordinate 6,407 downwards.
GCAATAAACAAATATAAAATTGGCATGTATAGATTAACCGCACCAATTGCAAGTTCCCCTACATATTTTTCAATAAAGAAACCATCTACTGTTTGATAAAAAGCAATAAACACAAATGTAAATATACTAGGAAATACAAATTTCATTAAAGAGAAGAAGTTAAACTTCTGTGATAATTCTTTATCTTCATTAATATTATTCATAATTACCTCTAAGTTATTTCTTCCAACTAAAGATACTAATTACTTTTTTAAATATACTATTTGATGTATCTAACTTCCACTTTATATCTTCAACTGTTATATCATCTTGCGTTGTGTGATGAATAAGTAGTTGTGTTACTTTAATAAATATATCCTTAAATTTAACCATAGATTCATTTTTATATCTACTAGATGCATAATCCATCATAATCTCAAGTCCATCGCTACCATCTAGTATTTGAATATCAAGTAAATCTTGCGCAGCAGCTTGATTTTGTCTTACATCAATCATTTCAATATTCATATCACTAAGATCTCCACCATCTCTTATATCTTGTTGATATAAAAGACATGCACCGTCTTCTGCAACTACATTAGCATCCAACTCTTCATATGGATAACAACTATATTTAATACCATCTTGTACTTGTTTATGAACACTTTGATATAAATCTCTTACAGTTCTTTTATCACTTAGTTTTAAAGCAACTGGTAATTCTCTAAATAATAATCCTACACTAGACATTGAATAAATATCATCACGACCATTATAAATCCATGATATCTTAATATTATCCTTTTTATTGTAGATTGCTATAGCTAGAATAGCAACAGTAATAAAGAACTCATTTCTACTTATTTTAAATTTCTTTTCTATTAAAGACATTTCTTCATCTTTAACATTTAAAGTAGATAGTATATCTCCCATCTCATTTTCTCTTGATTCTTGATCAATCTTAGGTGCAGTTACCCAATCTGTAGTATCATAAGTATCAGTAAAATACTTTTCTGCTTCTTTATAAAGAGTAGTATTCATATCCTTTTCTCTCTTATCAAGAATATAATAATAATAATCTTTATCAACCTCAACGCCCATATAAGACTTAACCATAGCTTCCATAAGTACTTTAAATGAAGTGCCATCAAATAATGAATGATGGACATCAAAGAATGCATATACATTTTTCTCAGTTTCAAATACACGACATCTATATAGTCTAGAATTAGTAAGTTTAAATGGCATTACCAAAGTATCTTTTATATTACTGAATTCAAACTCAGAAATCTTTTCAACATTAATTTTCTCTAACACTTCAGGTGTATACTTTTGGACAATTTCACCATCATCATTAAAATGAAAAGTTGTAAGAAGTGCTTTAAAATTCTTAATTGTATTATACATTGCTTTAGCCAAATCTTTAGCGTTATATAAATTCTTATCTGCCTTTAACATAGTAAATAAATTAAACATAGTAGATTTAGGAGTATATAACTGGTAATCTACCATATATAATTGTTCAGCAGTAAGCTTGTGTTCTAACTTCATAGATTCTTCATTTTTTATATCTGGTGAAACTCCATCATCACTAACTACTGACTCTTCATATATTTTTGCAATCTCTTTAGCAGTTCTTCCTCGAAATATTTGAGATACATTAAGTCCTTCTAACTTAGATTCAACAATTACTTCTATTGCTCCAAGTGAATCTCCACCAAGTTCATAAAAATCATCATTAATACCTACTCTATCTAATTTTAATACCTTACTAAAAGCATTACATATAGCCCTTTCAATATCATTAGTTGGATCTACATATGTTGTTTTAAAATCCTTTGTATCAGGAGCTGGCAACGCTTTCCTATCTAATTTACCACTTGCTTTAAGTGGAATATTATCAATCTTCATAAAATATGCAGGAAGCATGTAATAAGGTAATCTTTTTAATAACTCACTTCTTACTTCATCTAAATTAAATTCAACATCGCCCTTATAATATGCGCAAATATATGATTGATTTGCTTCATTAAATCCTCTAACAGCTACAAAGCTTACATTAAGTACTTGTTTTACAGCGGCTTCTATTTCAGCTGGTTCAATTCTATTACCATTAATCTTAATCATATCATTATTACGACCAAGTAAAACTAGTTTTCCATTTGCATCTAACTTAGCTAAATCTCCTGAATGATATATACCACCTTTTAATGCTTTTTTAGTTTCTTCTTCTAGATTAATATACCCTCTAAAATATGGATTATCAAAACATAACTCTCCAGTTTCACCATTCTTTACTTCATTTCCTTCTTCATCTAATAATTTAATATTTAGATAAGGTAACGTTTTAGTTCCTATAGGACATGTTTCATAGGATTTATCTATCTTAAACATAGATACTATAAAAGCACTTTCACTCATCATATAAGTATTACATAACTTAACCCCTTTTAAATATACGTTATTGGCAGGTTCACTACCAACAATTAATGTTTTTAAAAATGGTCCAGTAGTTCCTTTTAACATTCTTACATAAGATGGAGTTAAGAAAGTTAATGATATAGTTTTTTCTAACATAAATTTTTTTAAAGCAACAGGATTCTTTAATGTCGAATAAGATACGATATATAATTTAGCTTTATCAAGTTCTGCACCATAATAAAGTACATACATAATAAATATAGTTGAGGCAATAAAGTTAAGTGGTGCAACTAAAGCTCCATGTTCTCCTTTTTTAACTAATACCTCATTCTCACTAATTTTAACAGACTCAACACTTCTTAAAATATTACCATACTCATGTAATACACCTTTAGGATTTCCTGTAGTACCTGATGTATAGATTGCAAATGCTGCATCGTGTAAATCCGATTCTACATACCCCTCAAGAGAATCTAACTTCATAATAGAATCCCAAGTATCACTATTAATCTCTGCTTTACAATTACAATCTTTACGAATAAACTCTATTCTATCAGGTGCATAATTATCTTCAACAACAGTAAATGCAGCTCCAGCTTTCCATACACCTACCATAGCCATTACTACCTGTACTCCACGTGGTAGATTAATTAAAACAAAATCTTCACGCCCTACACCAATACTTGTTAAATAATTATAAATCTTACCAGATACTTCATCAATTTTTTTATAACTAATACCTTTAGTATTAATATCATCAAAAAATAATGAATGGTTTGGACTCTTCTTAACATTTTCACTAAACTTGCTTGCAAATGATTTCACAACTAATCATGCCTCTTTTCTATTGTTAATATATTTTTATTATCTTTATATTCATATTCTACATTATCCATCATTTTTTTTACTAAATAAATACCAAGTCCACCAACAGGTCTTTCATCAGCACTTAAAGAAATGTCAGGATCATCTTTTATAAGTGGATTAAAATGTTTCCCACTATCAATAAAAGTAATAATAGTCTTATCATCATTATCTTTAATACTAATTGTAACAGTATTATTAGCATTTTTATCTTCATATGCATAAGATACAATATTTACAAATATTTCTTCAACTACCAAATTAAACTTCGTAAGTAGCTTATTATCATTAATATCTTTAATCTCATTATCTATAAACTTTAATACATTATCTAATTCGTCCATACTAGCATTAAACTTTTTTTCCATCTTTCTTTTCTCCCTTATAAATTGCTGCCATCATAGTTAAATCATCAAACTGAATGTAATTTGAAGAAAATTCATCAACACTTCTTTTAACCCCACTTAATATATCTTTGCAAGATTTATTTTTCAAATCATTTAACGATTCAATCATCCTATCTATTCCAAACATCTGTAAATTACTGTTAGATGCTTCAGGAACACCATCAGTATACAAGAAAATTTTATCACCTTTATCAAGCTTAATCTCATTATTCTTATACTCATAATCTTCCATCGCACCAACAGGTATTCCATGTTTAGTTTTATTAAGTTTAAAAGTACTACCTTTTTTAAGAGCAAAATCTTCATGTCCAGCATTGGCAAACACTAATTTTCCTGTTGATAATTCAAGTATTCCAAGCCACACTGTTATAAACATATTAGCTTTATTATTATTACATATTCTATTATTTACTGTAGTCAATACTTTGGCAGGATCTTTTAATGATAATGAATATTCTGATAACAGTATCTTAGTTACCATCATAAACAAAGCAGCAGGAACCCCCTTACCAGATACATCAGCAATCGTAAGCATTAAATGATCATCATCAATTAATTTATAATCGTAAAAATCTCCACCAACTTCTTTAGCAGGAGTCATTGATGCATAAAGTTCAAATGATGAATTACTAGGAAAATTAGTAGGTAGAGAGTTTTCTTGTATTAGACTTGCTAACTTTAACTCTGTACCAATACGTTCCTTCTCCTTAGTAGCACTCTTTATATCTTCAATATATTTAATTGTATCTCTTTCCATCTTATCTATAGAAAGAGCTAAAGACGTAACTTCACTTATATCACTAATATCTTTTAAATTATTTTTAATTCTATTACTTTCATTAGCAAATCTTTTAGCTTCTTTACTAATCTTTTCAATAGGTCTTATAACTTGTTTTCTTAAAAAGTTTAAAGCAAGTATAATAGTTACAATAATGATAAAAACTGTTAACAAGCTAACATTAAATACATAACCAACTCTCGCACGAGTTAAACCTCTCATAAACCTTTGAACACATAAAATAGCCTTTACATCACCCTTACTATCTACTAAAGGAATAAGCGATGTTATATGTGGATGAGCACCATTTAAATGATTATTTCTAATAACAGTTGCATTAACCCTGCCATTTTCCATAATCTCTTTATAATACTTTTCATACTCTTTATTAGTAGTTTTCTTCTTAGAACCAACAATCCATGGCGTATACCCACTATCTTTACTAACGGTATTAAATATATTAGTAAAATGTTTATAATCACTATCAGGCTTAATTACATAAATAACAGAAACATCCTGTTTATCAGTTAATATATTTAATCTATCACGAGTAATCTTATATTCTTCATTATCTCCATTACTTTCAAGATAAGTATCAAGATTATCAACCTTAATTAAAGCAGCTGCAGTTAGTGCAGTTCTATATGCCGAATTATTATACTCATGAGTATAATATCTCGTAAACCTTCTATATCCTACTATAATCATTAAAATTGCAAACACAAGCAATAACATTATTATCGATCTAACAATAACAAATTCCAATCTTTTCTTTTTCAAAATAACTCACCTACATCACTTTAAGTATATCAAAATAAGCATAAAATAACAATATAATAAAAAATATTCCTAAGTAACTTAAGAATATTTTTACTAATTGCATGGTTATTTACATATAATATCTACTCAGCAGGAAGTACTGATTTATCTAGGACGATGACAGGACGAACAACAGGATTTATTAAAGCAACACTCGCATTATTAAATTCACCATATTCCACTACTACTATAATACCAGAATCCCCTGACAATGAGTTGGTCCAGTAACTATAATTTCTATTATAAATCCATTCATATTTTGGCAATTGTCTTATTTCTATTTCACAAACACCGCATGGCTTAATTTCTTTACCTTCAATTTCTATTTCATCTTGTGATATCAATCTTGCTTCACTTACTAAAGGTGCTTGTGCTATTTTCCAGGCGTCCACCACATATTTAATATCACTTGTTTTATAATCATTTATACATTCTCCATGGTTGCCAGAATTACACGTTTCAGATGAATAATATGCTATACCACCAAATCCATTTTGATTACATACGGTTTCTCCATCATATCTATTTATGTGTCCTGTTCCGAATTCATTCACTTCATCTACTGTTAAAGGTTCTGCTTTTAAAAGTGTTACTGTTGAATCATTTTTACCACTATCTTTGATTACATAATAATTTACATTATTATATGTTACTTCATCCCCTATATTATATGCTTTATATGATGGAAATTTATCACTTCCATATGTATAGTTAGTAACACTTCTTCCTTTTACTTTGCACCCAGCTAAGTAAACAGAGCTATCTGGATTTATTTGAGTGGTATCACACACTACTTCATCTCCTGAGTATTCAATTGTTAACTGACTTATATCAGTTGCAAACTTACCTGTATCTAACAAATATCCAGCTATTGAGATTTCAATACTTCTTCCGTAAGCATCAATGCTTCTTTTATCTGCAGATATTCTAGCTTTTCTAATTATATTCATAACAAGCGGTGTTACAATTAAAGCTAGTATTGCTAGTATTACTAATACTGCTATTAATTCTATTAAGGTAAATGCTTTCTTTTTCATAAACTTCCTCCTATCTTATATATTACCTTTATATTAAGTATATCAAAAAAAAAATTTAGGATGTCAAGAGGTTGTTTTTATTAACGCAAAAAATCGCTGATT
>CAMKGA010000028.1 GCA_946412015.1 uncultured Caryophanales bacterium | reverse complement strand
AGACTACAAAAGTAGAAATGTTAAATGAGCCAATGAAAAATACTGTTGTTAAGATTAATAAAATTGATAGTGAAACTAAAGAATATGTAAGTGGTGCAACACTTGTTATAAAAGATTCAAAAGGTAATGTTGTAAAAGAATTTGTAACAGATTCTAAAGCATTTGAAATATCTGATCTTGCTAAAGGTACTTATACTGTATCTGAATTAAAAGCACCAGTTGGATATATTAAATCAAATGAGACTATGGAATTTACTATTTCTCAAGATGATAAGACAATTGATGTTAATTTTGAAAATACAAAAGAAGTAATAGTTAACAATATTGAAATTAGTAAAAAGGATGCTACTACTGGTGTAGAATTGCCAGGGGCTCATCTAGTATTAAAAGATGAATCTGGTAATGTAGTAGATGAATGGGTATCTACAAATCAAGTGCATTTAGTAAAAGATGTTAAGGCTGGTAAATATACATTAACTGAAACTATCGCACCAGAGGGATACATTTTGTCAGAAGAAACAGTAGAATTTACTGTAAAAGGTGATGGAAAGACTACTAAAGTAGTAATGTATAATACTAAAGAGTCTTCTCCAGTTCCACCAGCTCCAGAAAATCCAAATAAACACCAAGTTGAAATTAGCAAACAAGATATAGCTACAAAAACTGAATTACCAGGGGCAACATTGATTATTAAAGATGCAAATGGTAACGAAATTGATAGATGGGTATCAGGAACTACACCACATTATATCGAACTTGATTGTGGAGATTACACATTAACTGAAGTTCAAGCACCAATTGGTTATGACTTAAGTTATGAAGTTGTTAAATTTACTGTTACAGATACTAAAGATATAACAAGAGTTGTAATGTATAATTCTAAAACTCCTAATACATCTGGTAGAAATATTACATATGTACTTACAGCAATGTTTGTATCATTAACAGGTATTTTAGGATCTATATTTAAAATAAAAAGAAGAAAGAATAGCTAATTAGTTATTCTTTTTATATACATTTTATCTTTGTTATGATAGAATATATAGTAATTTTGGAGGTTATATGACAGATTTTGAACTTATTAAAAAAGAAGAGGAAAGATTAAATAAAAAATATCAGGATTGGAGTAAAATAGAGAAAATTAACTTTATTTTTAATAATAATTTAAGTATGTTAACAAATGAAACTGATGAATTGTTTTTTAAGATTGATACTGAGATTAATAATATTTTAAATATGAAAAATGAAATAAGTAATAAAGAGTACGGATATATAACATTTAATCAATTAATTAGACTTATGAAAATTAATTATGAGAATAATTTATTAAAATTAAATTTACATAAACTTGCCTCAATGTATCCAAGCGTTCGCCCAATTATATTAGATTATCCACTTGATTATATTGAAATTTACAAGGAAAATGATTATGTAAAAATAGTTATGAATTATTTATATAAAAATGAATCATATGTTTTTTCTCATTCAAATGTTATAAATATTTGTAAAAACAAGAAAACTAATCTATATTATATTTCTAGTAATGATTTAGATATTAATAATGAAAAAGAATTAATGAGAAACTTAGATTGCAAAAACATATACAATTATTTTCTATCTAGTGATGCAAATAAAAGTATTACTGGTATTTATAATAATAATTCTAATATCAATGTACCGATTGTTATAACTGATTTATCTGTTATACTAGGGGAGGTTATTAATAATGAATATGGAATAGGATATATGTATTCGATAACAGATAATGATATAGTAAAAATTACACACAAGCCAAATATTGACTGTAAAGATAAATATAATATAATAAGAGAAATATATATTAACGATTCTGATTTTAAAGACCATATTTTAATAAATATTAATGATTTACCTATACAGTATTCAAAATATTTAGACTTAATGTATGAATTAGAAAAAAAAGATAAATTATCTAAAAGTATAGTAAAAGAAAAAAGAAAATTAAGAGATTTATTTAGAATAAGAAAGAAAAATGATAGGTGATGATAATTTATATGACAGATTTTGAACTTATTAAAAAAGAAGAGGAAAGATTAAATAAAAAATATCAACAGTGGGATGATATAGAAAAAATAAATTTTATAATTAATAATAGTTATAAAAATTATTATAATGATTTAAATCAGCTTATATTAAGATTAAATACAGATATAACAAATACATTAAATACAAATTTGAAAATAAGTGATTCAGAATATGGGTATATAACATTTAATCAATTAATTAGACTTATGAAAATTAATTGTGATAGTAATTTAAAAGATAGTAATTTTAGATCTTTAGCATCACTTTATTCAAAATTAATAGTATTCGCAATGTTTGATAATTATAAAGTTAGATTGTCTGCTATACTATTAGAAAAGAGTGAAAATAGTGTTGATATAAAAATGAATTATGGATATAGGGATTTTAATTTTTTATATCCCAATCGGTCAGCTATTAAAATAAAAAGAAATAGTGATACTTGTAATTGTTATTTTGAAGGATATGACTTTTCACAGAAAGAAGAGAATAATCTAGTATCAACACTTAATCTTGATAATATCTATAACTTTTTTAATGATAGTGATGCTGATGTATTTATTAGTGGCATATATAATAATAATGGTGTTAATATAGATATTCCAATTAAAATAACTAATACATCTGTTATGATAGGAAATAGCGATACATTTAATAAATATGGCATATGTTATTGTTATTCTGTTTTAAAGAATAATATTATTAAAGTAATACATAAACCTAGTAGTGCTAATGATAAGTATAATATGATTAGATCAATATATATTAATGATAAAGATTTTAAAAATAATTTATTAATAAATATTAATGATTTACCTATGCAGTATTTAAAATATTTAGATCTATTATATAAGATGGAGGAAAGTAATAAGTTAGATTCTAGTAATAAAGGTAAGGGAAAAATTAAAAATTTGTTTAAAAAGATGAAAAAGAATAGCTAATTAACTATTCTTTTTGCTTGTAATAATTTTAATTAATTCATTTGCACTAAAACTAACAACACTATTTGAATATGCAATACCAATACTTCTTTTAGGAATGCTTTCTTTAGTTTTAATTAGATATAATTCTTTATTTTCTAATTCTTTTTTTATATATTCTTTTGTTAAATATCCAATACCAAAGCCATTTATAGTAAAATCTTTTACAAGAGAAAAACTAGTAAGACTCATTGATGGTGTAATATTAATATTCATTTTATTTAAATAATTATCTAAAAAATCTCTAGTGTTTGATCCTTTGCTTTGTAATATAATTGGATAATTTTCTAAATCTTTAATACTTACTTCATTGTGAATTAATTCTTTAAAATCTTTGTTTACACAAAAACAATCTTGTACTTTTTTGCACTCTATAATTTTTATATCATCATTTACTGTAAATGGTAAATTTAATACCATAATATCAATAAAACCATTTTTTAACCGATTAATAAGATAATTATTATTGCCAGTGCAAATTTCAATGATAATTTTAGGATGTAGTTTATGAAATTCTTTTAGGTATGGAAGTAAAAATTGTCTTACTAACGTTGTGTTGATTCCTATTCTAAGTTTTCCTGATTCAAGCTTTATTAAGTCTTTAAATTTTACCTCAGCATTATTTAAATATTCCATACCATTTTTCACATACTTAAATAATTCTTTACCTTCTTCTGTTAATGTTACACCAGCTTTTGTACGCTTAAATATTGCCCCACCTAGTTCATCTTCTAACTTTTTAATTGATTTACTTACAGCTGGTTGGCTTATATATAATTCATTTGCTGCTTTAGATATGCTTCCATTTAATGCAACGGTATAAAATATTCTATATAATTCATAATTTATATTCATATATCCTCCTGTTATATTTGATATAACAAATATATATTTTAATTATATCATGAATAGTAGTATAATTCAATTAGAAAGGAGTTATATTTCATGGTTATATGTATAGTAGGTAAAAGTGGTAGTGGAAAAAGCACTATATCTAACATGTTAGAAAAATATTCTAAAAATATTATTAAACTAGATGTAGATTTATTGTCTCATAAAACATTAGAAATTGATGAAGTAAAAAATGAAATATTAAATAAAATTGGCAATGTATTTGATGATAATTTTAATGTAGATAGAAAGCAACTTAGTAAAATAGTCTTTAATAATCATGATAAACTTTCTATTTTAAATAATATTTCATGGAAGTATATGGAAATTATGATAGATAATTTTTTAGAAGAAAATAAAGATAAGATTGTGATTATCGATTGGTTACTTTCGCCACTTACTAAATATTTTTCTAGTAGTGATTTAAAAATACTAGTTGATGCTGATTATAATGTTAGAAAAAACAGAGTTATTAAAAGAGATAATATTGATGATGTCGCTTTTTATAAACGTGAATTAGCATCTATAGATTTAAGTAAATATAAGTACGATTATATCATTAATAATAATTATGGTATTAAAGAAAGTGAGGTTGAAAAGATATATGATAAAAGTATTATATACAGGAAGTTTTGATCCTATTACTAAGGGACATATGAATATTGTAAAGCAAGCATCGCAACTTTTTGATGGAGTAGTGATTGCAGTATTACAAAATAAAAGTAAAAAGAATAGTTTTTTTACAATAGATGAAAGATACGAAATAATAAAAGAATTATATAAAGATAGTAAGAATATAGAGGTAATTAAAGGAAAAGAAGATGATCTAGCATTTAAATTAGCACTTGATAATAATTGTAAAATGATTTTAAGAGGTTTAAGAGGACTTTCGGATTATGACTTGGAGGTACAAAATATGCAAGCAAATAAAGAAATATCCAATGGTTTAGTAAATACAGTATTTTTGATGGCTGATTGCGAATATCAATTTATTTCATCAACAAAAGTAAGGGATATATTTTCATATAATTTAGATATTTCTAGATATGTTGATGAAAAAGTAGAAAAAAAGATGAAAATAAAAAGAGGAATATTATGAATTTAAAAGTATTAGGTTTTTTATCGCCATATCCTAAAGAAAATGATAATTGTCCAGGATATCTAATTGAAGATAATAAATATAAAATAATGCTTGATTGTGGTAATGGATGCACTAGTAATTTAAATATGAATTATGATTTAGAGAATCTGATAATTATAATTTCACATTTACATAATGATCATTATGGTGATTTGCTTAGTATGGCATATACTAGTTATGTATATTATAATTTAGGTATTATAAATGATCATATAAAGGTATATGTTCCATATCCTAAAAGTAAAGATGAAGAGTTAATTTATGATTATTTATTATCATTTAAGGAAAGCAAATTAAAATTCATACCATACGATGAAAATACTAAAATAAGGCATGGTAATATGAATATTGATTTTAAAAGTGCTAATCATTCTATTACTACTTATTATATTAAAGTTAGTAATAATTATAAAAAAATAGTATATTCTGCTGATACAGGATATAGTGATTCATTAATAGAATTTTCATCTAATGCTGATTTATTAATATGTGAGTCTACATTTTTAAAATCACAAATTAAAAGTACTAAATATCATTTAAATACAATAGAAGCAGGAACGATAGCTAAAAAATCTAACGTAAAAACATTGCTTATCACTCATTTTTGGCCTGAAATAGATAAAGAAGTGTATTTAAATGAAACAAAAAAAATATTTGATTTAACTACTGTTTCAAGGAGTAATAAGGTTATTAAGTTAGGAGGTATACATGAAAAAAGATAATTATTATATTGATATGCATATGCATTCTATTTATTCAGATGGGCAGTACGAGGTTAATGATCTTTTAGATAAAGCAATAAATAGTAATATTAAAACTTTATCAATAACAGATCATGATACACTTTTAGGTAATATTAATATTAGTGATGAATATAGATATAATAAGGAATTAAATATAATAAATGGTATTGAAATATCTGCAAAAGCTAATAAAGGTAGAATGCATATATTAGGCTATGATTTTAATTTAAATGATATTAATTTAAATAATAAGATGGATGAATTAAAGTTAAATAGTATATATTCAATTATGGCTTTAATTAATCAAATTAGAATAGATTATAATATTATATTAACAGAAGAAGAGATTAAAAGTATTATTAATAGGAAAGGTAATATAGGAAGACCCTTAGTTGCAAGGTTACTTATTAAATATGGATTATGTAATAGCGTTAGTGATGCGTTTACCAAATATTTAAATCCTTCATATAATAAAATTAGAGCTTCTAATAAAGGTATTAACTATGAAGAATGCATTAACTTGATTAAAAGTGCAGGAGGATTTGCAATCCTTGCTCATCCCAATCAACTTCTTATGGATGATATTGAGCTTGAAGAGACATTAAAAAAGATGATAAGCTGTGGCCTTGACGGAATTGAAGTATATCATAGTGGGCACTCAAAAAAAGAGATAGATAAATATCTTTATTTAGCTCGTAAATATAATCTATTAATATCCGGTGGCAGTGATTTTCACGGTGAAAAAGTAAAACCAGATGTTTTTCTTGCAACAGGTGTTAATAATAATCTAAAAATAAAAAAGTTGTCTCTTTTAGATAAAATTAATGAAAGAAAGTATAATAAGTCAATTTGACAAAATTTAAAAAAAATGATAATATGTTACTTGTGATGGCGCATTATTCTAGTCAATTACATTTATTATGAAGACGGGATTAAAAAACCGTACATTAGCACATCTGTGAAACGTCTGGTGCTTGCTTCTTACGCCCAGTTTGGGGTGAGTGCTGGATATGAGAGTGTTGGGCGCTCGTAATGGCATACGATACCGACCCACCACTTGCGGAGACCTAATCTTGTGTTTGGCCTAAACGTGAAAACTGATGGACCAGATATGACTTAGGATTGAACCTAGCTGTGGCGAAAGTTATGGTTAGTGTAGCTTGCCTTGAGTGGTACTTGGGGATTAGTCGTACGCAAAATCTTATAGCTAGAGATTCTTGTGACTATGAAACATTTACTGCAAAAAAGACTAATAATAAATGGTTGGTGAGGAAAACTCCTAGAGTGACATCAATTAGGGATTACAGTACGTACTAAGTGGTAATCAAGTCGTATAGCTGGAAACACTATATCTTATCTTTTAAAGGGGAACCGCTTGCTGGTAACGGTAAGTAAGATTTGGGGAAATCCAACTTGACCTAAGACGTAAAGTTAACCTTGTTGGTAGCCAAGAAGTAATAATCAGGGGGATAGCTCCCTTTTTGTTTTATATGGAGGTATATGAAAACTAATTATAAGTGGATTTTTACAGTTTTTTTAATTTCTTTTTTACTTGCTATGTTTTTTACGTTTATAGCAGAAACAATTATATCTAATGTATCATTATTAATAGGAGTTATAATTACTTTATTAATTGTATTTATAGGTATAATTTGTGACATGGTAGGTGTTAGTATTTCTACAGTAAAATCTGAACCATTTCACGCTATGGCATCTAAAAAAATTAAAGAAGCAAAAACTGCATTAATGCTTATAAAGAATAAAGATAAGGTATCATCTATATTTTGTGATGTAATAGGTGATGTATGTGGTGTTATTACTGGTTCTACTGGTGCTGCTATTATAGCTGGTATTGTAGTTTTATCGCATATAAACACTTTATTAGTATCATTAATTGTAATGGGACTTTTATCTACTCTTACTATTACCGGTAAGGCAATAGGTAAGAATATTGCTATGAGAAATAGTACAAGTATTATTAGAACTGTTGCTAAAATAATTAGTATATTTAAATAGTTTACATATTTTTGTAAACTTTTTTTCTTTTTTTCTAATTATTAATAATAATATTGAAAGCTAAAAAAATATATGATAATTTATAATTGAAAGGATGGAGTTATGAAAAAGAAAAGTTTTGTAGTAATAGTTATTATACTTATTTTAATTATACTTGGTTTATGTGCATTTATTGTATATGATAAAGATTTACTTGGATTAAAAAAGGAGAGTAATAGTGAGATTGTTACCAAAGATAAAGACAGTAATGGTAAATTAAAAGTAGGGTCTATTGGAAATAATAATAGTAAGATACCACTTAGAATGGATGATAAGTTTTATTTTGATATTGAAGATGGGAAAGTTGTTTTTAATAAGTCAGATGGGACTAAAATTATAGATTCAACTATCAAAGATAAGGTTTTACAAATTGCACTTGCTTCAAGCTGTGATGGTTCTGATGCTAGAATAGCGGCTCTTACTGATAAAGGAGAAGTATTCTATAATAAAATTGAAAGATTTACAGACATGTCAAATGATAATTTTGATTATGCTTTTGATTTTGATAAAGTAATAGCTGATGAAGCTGTGTATGGGATTGAAAATATTGAGCCAAAAAGTCCTTCAATTTGTGGAGGTACAACAATATATGCGTATGTAAGTAAAAATAATAAAAGAATTGTAAATGTAAAAAAAGGTAAAAATAATTCTTATCAGGAAGCTTCACTAGGACATACATATACTCAGATGTATCCATATGAAGATTATATAATGTATTTTGAACTTGGTGGACCAATGCTTTTAATTGAAAAAGATGGAAAATTAATCTTTGATGATGATTATCGTATTGATAATTATAATATATATTTAACTTATGATAATGAATATATTTATGCTAAAAAAGTATATGAAAAAAGCAATAATAATC
Organism: uncultured Caryophanales bacterium; assembly: GCA_946412015.1. Lineage (GTDB taxonomy): Bacteria > Bacillota_I > Bacilli_A > RF39 > UBA660 > RUG12438. Next base: position 15,615 of record CAMKGA010000028.1, on the reverse strand, counting down.
AAAACATTAGTAAAAGTATAATAATTGGTAAAGATAATTCTGTTTATTTAATGACATTAGAGGCACCAACAAATGATTTTGCGCGTTATGCATATAGTGTTGAAAAGACTGATAAAACTTTTAAAAACGTGGAAGAAGTAAAGAATGAAGTTGGTATAGTTACTTCAGCAACTATTGAATATACAGATGGAACAAAAGAAAAATTATAGTAACCCTATATTTTTTTCTTTTTTTATTGTATAATAATTGTATAAAGTTGGTGATAAAATGTTCGTTGATGAGGTAATATTAGAATTACAAGCAGGTCGCGGTGGAAATGGCTGTATGGCATTTAGACGTGAAAAATATGTTGAAATGGGAGGACCATTTGGTGGAAATGGTGGCTCTGGTGGAGATATTATTTTTAAGGTTGATGAAGGTTTAAATACATTAATTGATTTAAGATATAAGAAACTATATAAAGCAGATAATGGTGAACATGGTGAAGGAAAAGGAATGCACGGAAAAAATGCTAAGAATTTAATCATTAAAGTACCACCAGGGACTGTTGTTACTGATTTAGAAACTAATAATGTTATTGCTGATTTAGTAGAAAAAGATCAGGAGATGGTTATTGCAAAAGGTGGTCGTGGCGGACGAGGAAATATGGCATTTGCAACTCATGCCAATCCGGCTCCTGCTTTTTGTGAAAACGGTGAACCAGGAGAGACTATTAAAGTTAAAGTTGAACTAAAACTTCTTGCAGATGTAGGATTAGTTGGTCTTCCTAGCGTTGGAAAATCAACAATTATTTCTTGCATAAGTGCGGCAAAACCTAAAATAGCAGCATATCATTTTACAACTTTATCACCTAACCTAGGAGTTGTTAAAGCAAGCGGTAATAGATCATATGTTGTAGCAGACCTTCCAGGACTTATTGAAGGTGCATCATTAGGAGAAGGACTTGGTGATAAGTTCTTAAAACATATCGAAAGGACACGTGTTATAGCACATGTTGTAGATATGTCTGGGATTGAAGGAAGAGATCCATATGATGATTATATTGTAATAAATAAAGAACTTGAAAATTTCAATAAAAAAATATTAGATAAGCCTCAAATAATAATTGCAAATAAAATGGATATGACGTCTTCTTTAGATAATTTAGAAAGATTTAAAAAGAAGGTTGATTTACCTATATATCCAATTTCTGCAATAAAAAAAGAGGGATTAAATAAAGTAATTAATGTGTTAGCTGATTATCTTGATAAAATAAAAAAAGAACCAATTAGTGATGCTATAAAGAAAAGTCACGTTGTATATAAATATAAAGAAGAGGAACCATTTAAAATTATAAAAGAAAATAGCGGATTTAGAATTAAAGGCGATAAGATTGAGAAGATTTTAAAAATGACTTGGTTTGCATCTGATGAAACATATAGAAGATTTTCAAACAAAATGAAGAAAATGGGAATAGAAGATAAACTCCGTAGCATGGGTGCGAAAAATGGTGATATGATTTATATACTAGATTATGAATTTGAATATAGGGAGTGATTATGAAAAGGGGATTTACATTGATAGAATTGCTAGCTGTTATTGTATTAATTGCTTTAATTTCATTGCTTACAGTTACAACAGTTAGTAAACAATATAAAGATGGTAAAGCTGAAATTGCTGATCAGCAAATGACAATTATAAAATTAGCAGCTCAAATGTGGGCTAGTGAAAATAAAAACATTATATCAAAAATTGATTCTTGCTCATCTATTACGTTAGGATTTTTAAAAGAGCAAGGATATATAGATAATGATATAAAAAATCCAGCAACCAATGAAAAGATAAAAGATAGTTTATATATAAATATAAAAAAGAATAATTCTAGTTATTCTTATGAAATAGAAGGTAAAAATACAACACAGTGTGATGCTTTAGGAATAGGTGAAATATGAGAAAAAAAGGGTTTACGTTAGTAGAATTACTTGCATCTATAACTATACTTGCATTATTAGCTTTGATAGCTATACCTGCAATATCTAAACAAATAAAAAATGGAAAAAGTGATTTATATAATAGTCAAATAGAAAATATAAAATCGGCTGCTTTAGCTTGGGGAACTGATAATTTATTTAAATTACCAGAAGATGATACTTGCATTACAGTTACACTAGGCTATTTAAAAGAATTAGGATATATAGATAATAGTGTTATAAATCCTAAAACAAATGAAGAGTTTGATAATGATAATACATTTGTTAGTATATCTAAATCTGGTAATAGTTATTTATATAATGTTAAAACAACTGGAAATAAATGCGCTTTAGTTGATGAAGAAATATTAAATCAAGAATAAAGAGAAAAAGAGAAATGTGTGTTATAATACATTTCTTTTTATTCTAAAATGTTGTATAATATTTTAGGGAGATTTATATGGTTTATACATCTATTAATAATGATATTATAAAGAAAATAAAAAAACTACAGCAAAAAAAGTATCGTGACGAATATAATAAATTTTTAGTCGAGGGAGAACATTTAGTTTTAGAAGCTATAAAGGCTAATGCAGTTGATTTTATTATTTTGGAAGAAAATTATAGTTTTGATACTAACGAAAAAACTATTAAAGTATCTAATAAAGTATTAAAATACTTAAGTAATCTTGATCATCCACAAAGAATTATGGCAGTATGTAATAAAGTTAATAATGAGGTATATGGTAACAAAATAATGATTTTAGATGGAATTCAAGATCCAGGAAATCTTGGTACAATAATAAGAAGCTGTGTTGCCTTTGAATATAATACTTTAGTTCTTAGTAAGGATACTGTAGATTTATATAATAGTAAAGTTATTCGTGCAACACAAGGAATGATATTTAAATTAAAAATAATTATAACTGACATAATTTCATTTATAAAAAAATTAGATGATTATACTATAATTGGAACAGATGTTAATAATGGTTCCAATGTATCAAACTTTAAAAAAGACAAAAAAATTGCTATAATAATGGGAAATGAAGGAACTGGTATTAGTGATAATGTAAAAAGTTTATGTAATAAATTTATTTATATACCCACATCTAGCAATTGTGAGAGTTTAAATGTTGGAGTTGCAGCAAGTATTATTATGTATGAATTAGGTGGTTAAAATGAGATTGATTTATTTAGGTAAATTTGTAAATACCCATGGATTAAAAGGCGAAATTAGAATAATTAGTGATTTTGAATTTAAGGAATCGGTATTTAGAGTAGGTAATAGTATATATATAGATAATAATAAATATATTATTAGTAGTTATCGTAAACATAAAAATTATGATATGGTTATGTTAGAAGGAATAAATAATATAAATGATATTGAAATATATAAAGGTTGTAATGTTTATATAGATACTGATGAATATAATTTTGAGTATGTATATTCTGATTTTATAGGTATGGATGTATATATGGATAATAAATATAAAGGAAAAGTTATTGAAGTATTAAAAAGTAAGCTATATCCAATTTTAAAAATTGAAAACAACGGTAATTTTCTTGTTCCATATACTGATGTATTTGTTAAAAAAATTGACTTAGAGAATAAAAGCATTATTATAAATTCGATAAAGGGGTTATTAGATGAAGATTGATGTATTAACGCTTTTTCCGACTGTTATAGAAAGTTACCTAAATGAATCAATTATAAAAAGAGCAATAGAAAAAAATATAGTAGAAATTAATGTACATAATATTAGAGATTATAGCAAAGATCCACACAAAAAAGTTGATGATTATCCTTATGGTGGTGGTGTTGGAATGGTATTAATGCCACAGCCTATTTTTGATGCAGTACGAGCTCTTAAAACAAATGATTCTAAGGTTATCTTAATGACACCTCAAGGTAAAACATATAATCAAAAAATTGCTCATTCATTAGCTAAAGATAAACATCTAATTATAATATGTGGTCATTATGAAGGCTTCGATGAAAGAATTAGAACTATTGCTGATATAGAACTTAGTATTGGAGATTTTATTATGACAGGAGGAGAGATTGCGTCACTTGCAATTATCGATAGTACAGTAAGGTTAATTGAAGGAGTTATTAATAAAAAATCCTATGAAGATGATTCTTTTGAAAATGGACTTTTAGATTATCCAGTTTATACTCATCCATATGATTTTGAAGGATTAAAGGTTCCTGATGTTCTTTTATCAGGTCATCATGAAAACATTAATAAATGGCGTTTTTCTGAACAGTTAAAAAGAACAAAAGAAAGACGACCAGATTTACTTGAAAAGAGGGATTAAATGAAGAACTATATTTGTAAAAGAACTAAAAACGGATCTGTTGTTATTTTAGATAAAAATGCATTATCAGGACTTAATTTTAATCCGAAAAATAATAATAATTATGGTATTAGTGTTAGTAAAATGATAATTGTAAAACCTGATATTGTAAAAAAATTATTAATTAAATCAACCAAAAGAAAACTAGATAAATTTATAGAGTTTTTAGCAAGTTTAACTGATGATGATGATACTACTGATGCATCACTTAGAGAAGCACTAAACGATTTAAGTAGATATAGGAATATTGTTGAATATAAATATAAAAAGTATTTAGATGAAATGTATCAAGAACAATTGATAGCTAAAATTGATATATTAGAGGGTGAAATTAAGAAAAAATTGATATATGGAGACAACGAAAAATCTCTTAATAAGATATATCAAGAAATGTATAGAAATATGATTGCAAATATGTATATGCGTGAAAATACTAACGTATTTGAAAATGAAAATGAGAATAGACGTACAAGGTAAAGGATGGTCTTATGGAAAATATTTTAATAATTCATAATCCTTATAGTGGTAATCAAAAAAATTTTGATGATATAAAAAATAAGCTGATAAAAATTGCGGGTGAACAAAGTTTTAATTTAGAATTTATTGAAACTAAAAAAAAGCACCATGCAACTAAAATAGTAAAAAATACAACTAAAAATTATAAATATGTTTTTTCTATGGGTGGAGATGGAACATTTAATGAACTTGTTGCTGGTAATGTAAAAAGAGAAAATCCGTATGTTTTGGGACATATTCCTTATGGTACTACAAATGATTTAAGAGTATCTTTTGGTCTTTCAAATGATACTTTATGTGCTTTTAATGATTTAATTAATGGTAAAAGTGTATCATATGATGTTTTATCAGTAAATAATACACCATTTACATATGCAGCAGGCTTTGGAAAATTATTAAGTATTCCTTATGAAACCGAAAAGAAAAACAAAGTTAAATACGGTTATCTGGCATATTTTAGTGATGGTGTAAGAGATATTTTAACTAAAAAAGCAAAGTTATATAAAGTTAATTATGAAACGAATGGAAAAATAAGACAGATAAATACATCCTTACTATTAATATCTAATTCTAATCAAATGGGTGGACTTAGTATATATAAAGATTCATATATGAATGATTCTAAATTTGAGGTTTTAATTGGTAAGACTAATTCTATTATTAAATTAGCAATTGGTTTTTTACAAATTCAAAAATTTAAAAAAAGCAAATATTATAAAATTATTAGAACTGATAATTTAAAGGTAAAAATAGAGTCAAATGAGGATTATAAAAATTGGTGTATTGATGGAGAAAAATATGAAAAGAAGCCAAAAGAGTATAATATAAAGATTTTAAAAAAAATTAAGTGTAGAGTATCTAAGAAAGCTAAAGGATATATTTCTTAATATATTTTTTAGCTTTTTTCTTGACGCATTTTTAATTATATAGTACCATGATAATGGTGATAAGATGAAAAATAAAGTAGTGTTAATTGGATGTGGTAATGTTGGTATGAGTTATGCTTATGCTCTTTTAAATCAACGTACTTATGTAAATGAACTTGTTTTAATTGATCTTGATATGAAAAGAGTAGAAGGGGAAGTTATGGATTTGAATCACTGTCTTGCTTTCGCACCTTCAAAAATAGATATTAAAGCAGGTGATTATAAAGATTGTAAAGAAGCATCGATTGTTGTAATAGCAGCTGGAGCTAATCAAAAAATTGGTGAAACAAGAATGGATTTGATAAATAAAAATAGTGCTATATTTAAAGATATTGTAACTAAAGTTGTAGATAGTGGCTTTAATGGTATTTTTATAGTTGCAACAAACCCTTTGGATGTTATGACATATTTAACTTATAAATATTCTAAATTTCCTCATCAAAAAGTAATTGGTTCTGGCACTATACTAGATACAGCTAGATTAAGATATCTAATTGCTGAGAAAATTAAAATTAATCCTAAAAATGTTCATGCATATGTAATCGGAGAGCATGGAGATTCTGAATTTGTACCTTGGAGTAATGCTAATATTGGTCTTCAAAATATTAGTACATATATTGATATGGAAGAATGTGAAAAAATATATAAGGAAGTAAAAAATGCAGCATACGAAATAATTGAAAGAAAAGGTGCTACATACTATGGAATTGGAATGTGTTTAGTAAAAATCACTAACACTATTTTAGGAGATGAGAATAATATTATAACAGTATCTACATATGATAAAGTAAATGATGTTTATGTAGGACTTCCGGCTGTTATAAACAAAAAGGGTGTATCTGCTAGAGTTTATGTTGAATTAAATAGAGAAGAAACTGAAAAATTACAAAATTCAATTGATATTATTAAAGATGCAATTAACGAAATAGATTTTTAATCTATTTTTTTTTGAAGGAAAAAATATAATATTTATCGTATATATTATTAGGGCATCAAAGGAGGGTATATGCGAAAGATAGTTATATTTATATCTACTTTGTTAATTGGTTTATTTATTATACTTATTACTAATAGCAATAATAACATAGATGCTAAGGACAATAAAAAGGACTCTATAAAGCTAGTAAAAGAAACAAAAAAAGATGAAAAAATAGAAAAAATAAAGGTAGATATAAAAGGATTAGTAAATAATCCTGGAGTATATGAAATAGATAAAAATTCCCGTGTAATAGATGTCATTAATATTTCTGGCGGGCTTGTGGAAGGCGCTGATACTGATAGTATAAATTTAAGTAAAATATTAAAAGATGAAGATGTAATAATAGTATATAATATTAATGATTATGATAAAATGAAAGAAGAATTTAATACAAAAATAGAGTACTGTAAAAAAGATAACAATGATTCTTGTGTTACTGAGGTTGCAAGTAATAATGATACAGGCATTAATGATAATAATACAATTATAAATATAAATAATGCATCAATAAATGAATTAACTACATTACCAGGAATAGGGGATGAAAAAGCTAAAAAAATAGTTGAATATAGAGAGACTAATGGATTATTTAACTCAATTGATGATATAAAGAATATAAGTGGTATTGGAGATAGCATCTTTGATAAAATTAAAGAGTTTATTACAATCTAAAATACTATATTTTATATTAATAATACTAACAGTTATATATTGTTTTCTTATTATTAAGTTTAATTTATATAATTATAAAATAAGTAATAAAAATATAGTTGGAAGAATAATAGAAATTAATAATAAAAAAGATTATAATTTGCTCAAACTAAGAATTGGTATTAATAAATATATGATTATATATGATTATAAAAAAATGAATTTTAAAATAGGAGATAAGATTAAAGCTGAAGGCAAAATTATAAAACCAAGTAGTAATACTAACTTTCATTTATTTAATTATCAAAGATATTTAAAATCTAATAATATTTTTTATATATTAAAAGCAAAAAGTATTAAAAAAGTAAATAATAGTAGTGGGGTTTATCTAATAAAAAATTATATTGTAAATTATATTAATAAATTTAATAATAATTATCTTTGTGCCTTTATTTTAGGAGATACAAGTGATATAGATAGAAATATTAAAGAAAGTTATAAAAAAAATGGAATAAGTCATTTATTTGCCATATCAGGGCTTCACGTAAGCATTTTTGTTATAATTATTAGTTTAATATTTAAAAAATTATTAAAATTTAAATATGATTATATTATTATTATATTGTTTTTATTATTTTATTTATTTTTAACCAACTTTACAAAATCGATTACTAGAACAACCTCTTTATATATATTAAATATAATTTGTAAGAAAACAAACTTTAATATTAATATTAAAAAATTAATCATTTTAATACTATGTATGAACCTTATAATAAATCCTTATAATATTTATAATATTGGATTTATTTTTTCATATACAATTTCTATTTCATTAATATTTAATAAGCAATTATTAGATAATTGCACTAATTACATAAAAAAATTATTGCTTACCTCTGTTATTTGTTTTTTAACCTCAATACCAATACTTATAAATAATTCATTTGAGTTAAATTTTTTGAGTATAATCTTGAATTTAATTTATGTTCCTTTTGTTAGTTTTATTGTATTTCCACTAAGTTTATTAACACTTTTACTACCACCTTTAAATGCAGTATTGAACTTTACTTTATTATTATTAGAAAATAGTTCTTTAATTCTTAGTAATATAGATTTTCTAAAATTTAATTTTTGTCATATTTCTTCAATTATTGTATTTTTTTATTATTTTTTTATATATTTATTTATAATAGGAATTGAAGAAAAAAGATATCTGTTATTTATACCATTAATAATTTTAATGATTATTCATTATAATTATCCTAAAATTAATAGTAATCAATATTATATAACACTAGATGTAGGGCAAGGTGATTGCTCTTTATTAATCTATCCAAATAGTAAGTCAAATATATTAATAGATACAGGAGGAAATTATAATAATGATATAGCAAGTAATATAATAATTCCTAGTTTAACGAGTTATGGTATAAAAAAAATAAATTATTTAATAATTACTCACGGGGACTTCGATCATATGGGAGAAGCTATAAATCTTGTAGAAAATTTTAAAGTAGAGAAAGTGATCTTTAATTGTGGACCATATAATGATTTAGAACAAGAATTAATTAATGTTTTAGATAAAAAGAAAATTAAATACTATTCCTGTATTAAAGAATTAAATATAGATAAGAATAAATTACAATTTCTTCAAACCAAAGAATATGATAATGAGAATGATAACAGTAATGTAATTTACACTGAACTTGATGGTTACAAATTTATGTTTATGGGGGATGCATTTACAACAACGGAAAAAGAAATAATGAGTAATTATAATTTACCTGATATAGATGTATTAAAAGTAGGACATCATGGATCTAAGACAAGCAGTAGTAAAGAATTTATAAACGAGATTAATCCTAAATATTCGATAATTAGTGTTGGGAAGAATAACAGGTATGGACATCCAAATAAAGAGGTGTTAAATACATTAGAAAACTCTAAAATATATAGAACAGATCAAGACGGAAGTATTATGTTTAAGATTAAAAATAATAAATTAAAAATTGAGACTTGTAGTCCATAGAAAGGAAGATGATAAAATGAATGAAATAAAAGAATATACAGAAAAAATATTTGAAGATATTAAACATATAGATGAGATTGATAATGAATATTGGTATGCAAGAGAATTGATGTCAGTACTTGGATATAGTAAATGGGAAAATTTTAATAAAGTAATAGAAAAGGCAATTGTTGCTTGTCAAAACAGTAGTATTAATTATAAAGAACATTTTCCTGATGTCAGGAAAACGTTAAAAATGCCTAATAATGCGATGAAAAAAATAATTGATTATAAACTTTCAAGATATGCTTGTTACCTAATTGCACAAAATGGTGATTCTAGAAAAGAAGTAATAGCACTAGCTCAAACATACTTTGCTATACAAACAAGGAAACATGAATTAAGTGAAAAAGAGTATAACGAACTATCTGAAGATGAGAAAAGATTATATAGAAGGAATCAAGCAAGAAAAGGCAATTATAATTTAAATAAAACTGCAGTTAATAGTGGAGTGAAAGACTTGGCTAGGTTTCATAATGTGGGATATAAAGGACTATATAGTGGAGAAACTGCAGATGATATTTTTAAAAGAAAGAAACTTAGATATAGAGAAGATATATTAGATAATATGGGTAGTGAAGAACTTGCTGATAATATATTTAGAATTGCATAAACAGATGCTAAACTAAAAAGAGATAATGTAGATAATGAATATACTGCAAATTCTATTCATTATGAAGTAGGTAAAGAGATTAGAAATAGTATTAAAAGATTAGGTGGAACAATGCCAGAAAATTTACCAACACCAGATAAGAGTTTAAAAGAATTAGAAAAGGAGGGAAAAACTATAAAACGAATACTTTGTTACAAAATGATAAAAAGTTATTGACATTTAATGCACTTTGTATTAAAATGTAATTATGTGAGGAGGGTTTGATATGAAAATATTAGAAAAAGGACCAGGATGGAATTTAAAACTAAGATGTACTGGAAAAGGAAATGGTGATGGTGGATGTGAATCATTATTACTTGTTGAGGAAAATGATATTTATGTAACATCTCATACAGATATGGCTGGTGATACTGATTATTACTATACTATTTGCTGTCCAGTATGTGGTAAAGAAACGGATATTTCAGAAAAAGATATACCATATAGCATAAGAAGAAAGAAACTTGAGGAACACAAAGGAATATATCAAAGAGTATATGAAAGGGAAAGATAAGATATGTTTGATTATACAGTTGACTTATTAATATTTGGAATTTCAAATAAAGAAAATATAAATATACGAGAATTATCAAAAAAAAATCTAAGTGTTATTTTAGTTAAAAGAGATAAAGAACCATTTAAGGATATGTTAGTGCTACCTGGTGGTTATGTTAATAATAATGAAACTTCTGAGGAAGCAGCTAAAAGAATACTAGAAAAAGAAACAGGACTAAAAGATATCAATTTGTATTTATCTGGCGTAAATGATGGGGTAAAAAGGGATCCAAGAAATAGAACTATATCTGTTTCTTATATTGCCTTAGTAGATGTTGAAAGAATTAATAAGAAATTAAAAGAAAACTCCAAATGGTATGATATTAATTATTATATTAATGATGATAGTATAGATGTTAAACTTGATAATATAGTGTTTAATGTAGGTCGTAAGATTATTGATAATAAATGTGGTTATGAACAGTATTATCAAATAAATGAGAGCAAATTAGGATTTGATCATGATATTATTTTGACTAAAGGTATTATGGATTTAAGAACTAAAGTACAGAACACTGATATAATTTTTAATTTATTTCCAGAACGTTTCACTATTGGTTCATTAGAACAAGTATATGGAGATATTCTTAAAGAAAAAGTAGTTAATTCTGCATTTAGAAGAACTTTTACTGATAAATTAGAGATAACAAATGAAATGGTTAAAACAGGTGGCCATAGACCAAGTTATTTATATAAATATAAGGAAAAACCAATAAAAATCAAAATGGGTGAAATGATAGATATATATAATCCAGATACTATGAAAAAAACGGGAGAAATAATAGATAAATCGGCAGCACATAGATTTGGAATTTGGCATAGCTCTATTCATTTAATTATAATAAATAAAAACAAAACAAAAGTGTTATTTCAAAAACGATCAAATAATAAAGATTTGTATCCAAATATGTGGGATATTTCTGTTGGTGGGCATATTATGTCTAGAGAAAGTGATATAGATGCAGTTAAAAGAGAACTAAAAGAAGAATTGGGAATAGAATCTAGTGATATGGAATTTGTTAAGAAGTATAAAGAAGAATTAAATAATAATGGTGTTGATAGCAAAGAAATTGTAAGCCTATTTATTATGTATTTAGATGAAGAAGAAAGAAAATTTAAATTGCAAAAAGAAGAAGTTAGTGATATTAAATGGTTTACAAAAATAGAAATGGGAAAATTAATTAAAGATAAAAAAATTATTCCACATATAGAGGAATATAATTTGTTGAAAAATATTTTAAATTAGAAAGCTAAATAATTAGCTTTTTTCTTTGACTAAATTCGTATACATAAACATATGCTACCACATGGGGACTACGATCATATGGGAGAAGCTATTAATTTAGTAAATAACTTTAAAGTAGAAAAAGTAATCTTTAATTGTGGGCCGTATAATGATTTAGAAAAAGAATTAATCAAAGTATTAGATAAGAAACATATTAAATATTATTCCTGCATTAAAGAATTAAATATAGATAATAACAAATTATTTTTTTTACAAACAAAAGAATATGATAATGAGAATGATAAATCAAATGTTATATATACAGAACTTATTGGATATAAGTTTATGTTTATGGGAGATGCAAGTATAACTACTGAAAAAGAAATATTAAATAATTATAACTTACCAGATATAGATGTCTTAAAAGTAGGACATAATGGAAGTAGGACAAGTAGTAGTAAAGAGTTTATAAATGAGATAAGTCCAAAATATAGTGTTATATCTGTTGGAAAGAATATAATGAGTTTTCTGAAAATGAAAAAAGATTATATAGAAGAAATCAAGCAAGAAAAGGCAATTATAATTTGAATCAAACTGCAGTTAATAGTGGAACAAAAGACTTAGCTAGATTTCATAATGCAGGATATAAAGGACTTTATAATGGTGAAACAGCTGATGATATTTTTAAAAGAAAAAAATTAAAATATAGAGAAGATATATTAGATAATATGGGTAGTGAAGAACTTGCAGATAATATATTTAGAATTGCTCAAACAGATGCTAAATTAAAAAGGGATAATGTAGATAACGAATATACTGCAAATTCTATTCATTATGAGGTAGGTAGAGAGATTAGAGATAGCATTAAAAGATTAGGCGAAACTATGCCAGAGAAATTACCTATACCTGAAAAGAGTTTAAAAGAAATAGAAAAAGAGAATGAAAAACTAAAAGAATAGAAAAAGTATGATATAATTAAAATGGTGATAATTATGAATAATTTAGATATAATAGAACATATTCAAACAAAGTATAATGATATTGGAAAAAATACTTTAATTAGATATATTTATTCATTAATAAAAACAGAATTTTTAAGATATAACAATGATGTGGTTTATTTTGATAATAATTTTCAAGATATTTTGTTTGGAAAAAAAGATTGTAAGAATGAGTTAGATTATGCAATAGATCAAGCAATATTTATTGTTCTTCAACCATTAAGAAATGATTTGAATCCAAAAAATATAGAGCAAACTTTATTGAGCTGGAGTGGATATATTTTAAATAGGAATACAGATAGTGGTTGTTATCCAAAAGATATAATTCATTATTTTGAAAATGATGACTTTGATATAGAAAGACTTATGTCGATGGATAAAAATGATATTTAAGAAATAATGGAATATGATAGAATGGTTGATTTTGAAAAAAAAGAATATTGTGCCAAATTATTATGTAAAAAAATAAATGATTTACTTATAAAAAAAGATGATATTACAGATGATGAATTTAATAGTTTTTTGGCAATTATAAATTATAGATTTATACGAATCCACCCGTTTGAAGATGGAAATGGAAGAGTTTCAAGAATGCTATTAAATTATGTATTAAACCAAAAGAATGGATATGTTCCAATCGGATTGAGTAATTCTGAAATTAATGAAATGATTGAAATATATAAAAAAACTAGCAAGATTATTTATACTGCATTTATGGGTACTTATTTATCCAATTTAGAATATGACGATTCTGATGACTATATGGGAACAGAAACATTATTAACATCTAATATTGCATCCTTTTTAACTCAAAAGCAACAAGAAGCGAAAGAAAAGCTTGGATTAGACTCTAATAAAAAATTAAAATGATTTTTTCAATTTACTATCTTTTAGACAAGATAGTAACACACTACCAAGTCGGCATTTTGCCAACTAGGATTGTGTGCCAAAGGAGATCCTTTGAAAACCCATTTAAGCACCAATACTACCAACTGTCGTAAAAAGTATTGGTACCTTTTTTATTTTATCTTACGACTTTATAAAAAAGAAAAAAGTCTACTACTTTCGAACTTGCAGATAATATATTTAGAATTGCTTAAACAGATGCTAAACTAAAAAGAGATAATGTAGATAATGAATATACTGCAAATTCTGTTCATTATGAAGTAGGTAGAGAGATTAGAGATAGTATTAAAAGATTAGGCGGAACTATGCCAGAGAAATTACCTACACTGGATAAAAGTTTAAAGGAGTTAGAAAAAGAAATAAATGAATAGTTAAAAGTATGATATAATTTAAATGGTGGTAATTATGAATAAGAAGAATGTATTGGTTTTATTTATATATTCTTTTTTAAATAGTTTTTTATTATATAGAGCATGTGATGTCTTATATTATTTATCAAAAGGAATTAGCAATTCAGAATATATTAATTATTTAACAATTGGTAGCTTAATTACTATTATATTCTTAATACCATTTGGATTAATAAAAGATAAATATAATCGTAAGTATATACTTCTTGCAAGTAATTTATTTTTACTACTTGCTACAGTTTTATATATTTGTGCGGATAATGTATTAGTAATGGGTATTGGTATAATTATGTCTGCTATATCTAATTTATTATCACAAGGAATTGTCATATCATTATTACATTCATATATAGATGATAAAAAAGAATATACAAAGATGTATTATAAGTGGTCTATATTCTATTATTCAGGATATTTAATTTCAATGATACTTGGTGGAGTAGTAGCAAAATTTAGTTTAGTTTCGATGTATTATATAAGTATTATACCTATTATGATGAATTTCTTGGTTTTATTATTTTTTAATGATTCCTATGAAAAAACAAAAGAAAAGAATAGTTCAAAACTACTATTAAAAGAATCTTATAAATTAATAAAGAATAGTAGACTATTAAAAATTATATTGTTATCAGAAATAGTTATTATTCCACTTGCAGATATATTAGCTGAGAGTCATCCAGAATATTTATCAAATATCGGTGCATCAACTACATTAATTGGCATATATACAGCTATTATGTGTTTATTTGCAATAGTTGGGAATAAAATAGCTACTATTTATAAGAATCAAAATAATAAGTTTTTTGTATTTGCTTTATTATTTAATTTCAGTTTAATCTTAATAGGACTCTTAAATAATTATTTTTCTATTATTTTCATAATATTATTCCAATGCTTCTTTTCGGTAACAAATAATATTTATAATACAATAGTCCAAAATGAGTGTAATGATTCATATAAACAAACTGTTTTAGCAATATTTACTTTTATAACTTCAATTTCAGAAATGATTATATGTACTATAACATCAATGATATTTAAAAATATTAGTTTAGGGCATTCATATATTGTATTAGGAATATTTGGTTTAGCGATAATGTTGATTATAGTTATATTTAATATTTTTAAAAATAAAAATGCTCAAGAATTACAAGAATTATCAAAATGATAATTCTTTTTCTTTGCCTAAATACGTATGCATAAACGTATGCTACCACATGGGGACTACGATCATATGGGAGAAGCAGTTAATTTAGTTAACAATTTTAAAGTAGAGAAAGTAATCTTTAATTGTGGGCCGTATAATGATTTAGAAAAAGAATTAATCAAAGTATTAGATAGAAAGAAGATAAAATATGATATAATGTTAAGCATTTTATGGCACATTTTGAGTATGCGAAAAATGTGTTA
>CAMKGA010000027.1 GCA_946412015.1 uncultured Caryophanales bacterium | reverse complement strand
GTTTATCAGATAGAATCGGTATAATGGCAAATGGTAATATTGTTGAAGTTGGAACTTCTAAAGAATTAATCAAAAAAACTAAAACTAAAAACTTTGAAGATGCTTTTGTATCAATCGCAACTGGAGGTGAGCTATAATGAGAATGATTAATTTTGCTAAAAGAAATTTTAAGGAATTAATTAGAGACCCTTTAAGTTTAGTATTTGAAATTGCTTTACCATTATTCTTATTATTTATATTTCAACAATTTGATATTCCAACAGAAAATTACAGGTTGGAAAATTTCACCCCATCAATTATATTATTTGGATTTTCATTTATCACATTGTTTACTGCTACATTAATTGCAAAGGATAGAACATCTTCGTTTTTGATTAGACTTGGAACATCTCCAATGAAATCTAGTGATTATATTTTAGGATATATACTATCATTATTACCAATAGTATTAATTCAGAATATTTTATTCTTTTTAACTGCTATTATTATGGGATTAGAATTTACAGTTAGTATAATACCAACTATATTAGTATCTATGATAATTTCTATATTCTTTATATCACTTGGAATATTAATTGGAAGTTTAGTTAGTGAAAAAGGAACTGGAGGTTTAGGAAGTATTATTGTTCAATTAGTATGTTTTACTAGTGGTATGTATTTCCCTAAAGAAGTAATGGGTGGGGTATTTGAAGCTATATGTAAAGCATTACCATTTGAAGTATGTCTAAATATAATTCAAGGAACATTACATAATGATTTTAGTAATTTAGCACTTATTCATATAATAGTATTTTTAATTTATTTTATAACAGTTTTATTATTATCAATTATTGTATTCAAGAAAAGAATGATTAGTGATAATAAATAATCGTAAGATTAAGATATTCCCGTACATTTAAACTAGATGATTTTGTTATCATCTAGTTTTTATATATAATAAAAACCATTCTTATTTGAAGGGGGAATGGTTTAATGAATGAGAATATTATTAGAACTATAAGTTCAGAAATGAATAGATATTTGAATAATTATCAAATGTCTAAATTACAGGAAGTGTTATATAAGAAAGTTGAAATTGAAAAGAAAGAAATATCTAATGAGGAATATGTGAATAAGTTTATTAATTCTAAAAGACTAGAAGGATGTTCCGAGTTGACTATTAAAAATTATAAAATACATATTTATAGGATGTTGTCATATTTAGATAAAGATGTAAGAACAATTGAAACTAATGATATAAGAGAGTTTTTATCATATTATCAATCAAACAATAGTTGTAATAATCTAACTATAGATGGAGTAAGAAGATCTTTATCTAGTTTCTTTATTTTTCTTGAAGTAGAAGATTATATAGTTAAAAGTCCAATTAGAAGAATATATAAAATTAAAACAGAGTTTTTAATTAAAGAAACATATTCAGAAGAATTAATTGAAAGATTAAGAAATAATTGTACTAATATAAGAAATTTAGCTATTATAGATTTATTAGCATCATCAGGTATAAGGATAAGCGAACTTGTGAATCTTAATAGAAATGATATCAATTTTGATAATAAATCATGCTTAGTATTTGGTAAAGGCAAAAAAAATGAGAGAGGTATACTTTGATGGTAAAGCTAAATTACATATGGAAGAATATTTAAGTAATAGAATAGATAATAATGAAGCATTATTTGTAAGTAATAACAAACCATATGAAAGACTACAAAGTAGAGGAATAGAATTAATGTTACAAAAACTTGGAAAAGAACTAGTGTTGAAAAAGTACATTCTCATAAATTTAGAAGGACACTTGCAACTAAAGCAATAGGTAAAGGGATGCCAATTGAGCAAGTTCAACATTTATTAGGACATACTAAAATAGATACAACGCTTCATTATGCTTTTGTTAATCAAAATAATGTTAAAATATCTCATAGAAAATACATTTGCTAGTATACAAGAAAACATACAGAAAAACATATAAGATAGTTGTTAAGCGCAAATTCAAAGTGCAAAAATTATTTTCAAAGTGCAATTTTTGCACTTTGAACTAGATTGATTTACATAATTGTAGTATAATATATATAGAGGAGAAACTTATGAGTAAAGAAAAATGGAGTTTAGAATTATCAGAATATATTAAACAAGGAGAACCTGAAAAGCAAGAAAAAGCTAAAACTTGGGAAACTGCTATAGGACTTCAAGATGTTGATGGATTAAAACCATCAGAGTATTTATTAGATACAGCTAAAGAACATATTGAGGGTAATATTAACATTGATGAAGCAAAGAAAAGAATTAATAGTTATTACGAACAATCTAATGAAAGAAACAACGAAGATAACACAGAAGAAGCAGATAAAGTATCTGTACGTATAGCAGAAATATTAAGTGAAAAGGCATTTAATTTTTCTCCAACAGAAATGCTAAATATACATAAAAGATTATTTACTGGAATATATGAACAAGTAGGAAAATATAGAGAGTATAATTTTACAAAAAAAGAATGGATATTAAATGATGATACAGTTACATATTCATCATATGAAGCTATAAAAGAGACTATAGAATATGATTTTAATCAAGAAAAAAACTTTTCATACAAAGATTTGAGCCTTGATGATTCAATTAGTCATTTAAGCAGATTCATATCTAATATATGGCAAGTTCATCCATTTTGTGAAGGCAATACAAGAACTATTGCAGTATTTTTAATTAAGTATTTAAGAACATTTGGATTTAATGTTAATGATGAAATTTTTGCAGATAATTCATGGTATTTTAGAAATGCATTGGTCAGAGCTAATTATAAAAATTATGAAAAAAATGTATTTGAAGATATCACATTTCTTGAAAAATTTTTCTATAACTTATTAACAAATACAAAATACGAATTAAAAAATAGATATATGCATATTGATTACAAAGAAACTATCGAAGGAATTAGTTTCAATGTAAGTAGCTTATCTTTAGAAGAACAAGCAATATTAAATATTATTAAGAATAATCCATCAATTAAACAAGAAGATATTGCGCTTCAAATAAATAAGTCTGTTAGAACTATTAAAAATTATATGTCAGAGATGCAGAAAAAAGGAATTATAGAAAGAAAAAATGGTAAAAGAGATGGCGAATGGATTATTTTAAAATCATCTAATGATTAAGATATTTCCATACATTAAGGTGAGAAATTATCTCATCTTTTTTTAGTAATCTTACGATGTATTAAATCTTTGAAATGTGTGGTACAATAAATATATAAAGTTGGTGATAACAATGAAAATTCTTATTATATCGAGTGCATCATTTTATGATAAAATTCCACCTATAAAGGAGAAACTTGAACAAATGGGACACATAGTAGAGTTACCTAATACATACGATTGTCCTAATTTAGAGAAAGAAGCATGGAAAAAAGGATATAAAGCTCATGCAGAATTAGAAAAAGAATTATTTAAAATGAGTGAGAAAAGAATCAAAAAAGTTGATGCAGTTTTATGTGTTAATTATAAAAAACATGATATTGATAATTATATTGGCGGTGCAACATTTATAGAAATATATGAAGCATTTAAGAATAATAAAAAAATATTTTTATACCATGATATTCCTAATGGAATGTTATATGATGAGATAGCTGGATTTGATCCAATAGTACTAAATGAAGAATTAGAACTAATTAATAGTTAGCTCGCAAGATTAAGATATTCCCATACATTAAGATGAGAAAAAATCTCATCTTTTTTTTAGTAATCTTACGATTAGATAATATTATTAAAAACATGATATAATAACTATTGAAAGTGAGTTGAGGATTATGGAATGTATAGAATGTTATAGTGAAGATAATACCAAAAAACCACGATTAGGAGATTTAGATTGTTTAGAAAGTCATGAACAATATATATGTGGGACTTGTGGTAGATGTATTTGTATTGATGAGCATCCTGAAAGAAAATTAAGAAGGTGGAACTTTCCGTTTAAAACATTTGGAGTTGCTAAACTATATTTAAGAAGTGCTGACTATACTACAAAGAAAAATTGTGGAGTATATGAGATAGTTAGTAAGACTGGAAGAAAGGCATATAAAATATTTGTTGATGATGAACAAATGGAAGAATATTTGAAGAAAAATAAAGATAAAAAATGTACTAATAATAAAGCATTATTCAGGGCAAATGAATATAAAGAATATCCAAATACTCAAATTAGAAAACTAACTAAACAAGAAGCAGATGACTATTGGAATAAAAGATTTTAAAAAATCGCACTATTAAGATATTACGATTTACTAAATGTGTTATATAATGTATCTTAGATAAGTAATTTAGTTTTGTTGTTTTGCTACTCAAACTTGACTGTGGTACAAGCTGCAATTAATGTCAAGAAGAATTAGAACGCATAAACGTTAAAATAATGACTAGATGGTGAATCTAGTCTTGCTTTTTTTAAAATACAGTGACATTTACAGTGACATTTATGATATAATATATTTAGAAAGAAAGTGACTAAAATGAGTTTGTTTGATAAAGTTAATCCTGTATTTAATATAGATGAAGAAATGAATGAATTATTAGCTAATATTGATTCAAAATTAAATGATATTAAAATAACGGATAAACAAAAAAGGAAATATATGGTTACAAAATCAAAAGTTAGATCAATTCATTCATCACTTGCAATAGAAGCTAATTCATTATCATTATTTGATGTAGAAAATATATTAGAGCATAAGCAAATAATTGGTAAAAGAGATGAAGTACAAGAAGTTAAAAACGCAATAGAAGCATATGATAAAATTAATAATTATGATTATAAAAGTGAAAAAGATTTTGTTGAAGTACATGGTCTAATGATGAAATATTTTGATGAAGATAATGAAAGATATAGAAATCATGGTGAAGGTGTTGAAAAAAATGGAAAAGTTATATATATGGCACCTGAATCAATATTAGTTCCATCATTAATGAAAAGTCTATTTGAGTTTATAAATAATAGTGAAATGAATCTTATTTTATTATCAGCAATATTTCATTATTACTTTGTATCTATTCATCCTTTTTCTGACGGGAATGGTAGATTAGCAAGATATTGGGTAAGTTTAATGTTAATTAAATACAATAAAAATTTTGAGTTTATTCCTATTGAAGAAGAAATGTATTTAAATCATGAAGAGTATTATTCATCCATTGCTAAGTGCCATATTAATGGTAATGCAAATATATTTATAAAATTTTTATTAAAAATAATAAATTCATCATTGGATAAAATTATTAAGAGCAGTATATTTGCAATGAATGATATTCAAAATAAAATTATCGAATTTATTATTAATGATAAATACATAACTCAAAATGCACTTGCAGAAAAATTAAATGTTAATGTAAGAACAATAAAGAGAAACTTTAAAGTGTTAATTGAGAATAATATTGTTGAAAGAGTAGGATCAGATAAAACAGGATATTGGGAGATAATTAACTAATAATAGAATAAAGATTAGGTAAACTAGTCTTTTTTTATTATATTATTATAGTGAGTTAAGATAATTCTATAAATTTAATAGTTCATGATATAATAGATATATAAGGTTGTGATTTATAATGAAAGATAAGAAAAGTATAGTAATTTATTTTAGTAGAGCAGATGAAAACTATTTTGGTGGTGAAATGAGATATGTTGATAAAGGTAATACAGAGGTAATTGCAGAATTTATTAAAGATATTGTTGGTGCTGATATGTTTAAAGTAGAACCACTTAATCCATATCCATCCAACTATATGGAATGTATTGAAGAAGCAAAAGTAAGAACAAGAGAGCATAATGCTCCAATTAAGGAAAACATTCCAGATATTTCAAATTATGAAGTTGTTTATGTTGGATCACCAATATATTGGGGTGGAATGCCTGAAGAATTATTTACTGCTTTAAAAAGATTAGATTTTACTGGTAAAATTGTAAGACCATTTACAACTCATGAAGGTTCAGGATTGTCTGGAGTACCTAGACAGCTAATGAGTATTTGTGATGGTGCAGAAGTGCTTGATGGACTAGCAATCATAGGCTCTCAAGTTAAAAGTTCAAAACAAAAAGTAGAAGAATGGATTTAAGGAGAAAAAATGGAAAATAATGATAGATTAAAAAATAATGAATTATTACTAAATAGAGAAGTAAATAAGTGTGTATTTTGTTATGATGCACCATGTAAAAAAAATTATAAAAATATTGATCCATCAAGAATAGTTAGAGCTCTTAAATTTGATAATAAAAAAGGGGTATATACATTAATAAATAAAGATACGTGTTTATTAAAAAATGCTGATTCTAATATAAAGTGTCCATTAAATGTTGATATCGATTATATATTAAAAAGTATTATTAATGATAATTATGTATTAACTAATCTAGACGATATAGATATAAGTTCTAAAATATGTGGTGTGAAATTAGAAAATCCATTTCTTCTTTCTTCTTCAATTGTTGGAAGTAATTATGAGATGTGTAAAAGAGCATTAGAAAGTGGATGGGCTGGAATTTCAGTAAAGACTATTAGTATGATGCGTATGGATGAATCTTCACCTAGATTTTCTGCTTTAAAAGATTGGGACGAATCAATTCTAGGTTTTAAAAATATAGAGCAACTCTCTGAGCATTCAGTTTTAGAAAATATGGAAATGATAAAAAAATTAAAACAAGAATTTCCTAATAAGGTAATAATTGCATCAATTATGGGTAGAGATTTAGAAGAATGGAAATATTTAACTAAAGAAGTGACAAAAGCTGGTGCTGATTTAATAGAATTAAATTTTTCTTGTCCAAATATGAAACATAAAGATACTGGATCTGTTGTTGGCCAGAATAAAGAACTTGTTGAAGAATTTACAAGAATTGTAAAAGAGAATACTAATGTTCCTGTGCTTGCTAAAATGACACCTAATATTACTGATATTTGTGTTCCCGCACTTGCTGCCAAAAAGGGTGGTGCAGATGGAATTTCTGCCATTAATACAATTAAATGTATAACAGGCATTGATATAGATACACTAGTTCCAGAACCACAAGTAAATGGTAAATCATCATTAGGTGGTTATTCTGGTCGTGCAGTAAAACCTATTGCTTTAAGATATATATCTGATATGATTAATGATCATGAACTTAAAGATTTATATTATAGTGGTATTGGGGGAATTTATACTTGGAAAGATGCTATTGAATTTTTATTAATTGGTTGTACAAGTATTCAAATTACTACAGCAGTTATGGAATATGGATATAGAATTATTGATGACCTAATATTAGGATTAAAAATATACATGAAAGAAAAAAATTATAAAAGAGTCAAAGATTTTATAGGATTATCAAAAGAAAATTTAATTAAAAATGATGAATTAGATAAAGATACAATTGAATATCCGAAAATAAATTATGATAAGTGTATTGGTTGTGGTAGATGTTATATATCATGCAAAGATGGAGGACATCAAGCAATAAAATTTAATGAAGAAAGAAAACCAATTATAAATGGAAGTAAGTGCGTAGGATGTCAGTTATGTAAGCTTGTGTGTCCACAAAAGGCAATTGAAGTTGCGTTAAAAAGAGTAAGTAAAAATAATTAATAGAACTTATTATAGAAAGAGGTGTAAAATGAAAAATGTTATATATGTGACTGGAAATAAAGCTAAGATTGAAAGTGCTAGGCATGCATTAGAACCACTTGGCTTTAAAATTGATAATATTAAAATGGAAACTCCAGAAATACAGGCTGATGATGTAGTAGAAGTTTCTAAATATTCCGCACAATGGGCTGCACAAAAGCTAAATAAACCAGTTTTAAAAAATGACTCAGGTTTGTTTGTAAATGGATTAAAAGGGTTTCCTGGAGTGTATACACGATTTGTTGATGAAACAATAGGAGAAGATGGATTATTAAAATTAATGGAAAATATAGAGGATAGGACAGCATATTTTAAAGAATCTATTGCATATTGTGAGCCAGGAAAGAGCCCAGTAGTATTTGAAGGAATTACCAAAGGAAGAATTGATACTAAAAAGTCGGGTTCTAATGGATGGAGTTGGGATTTTGTTTTTATACCTGATGGTGAAGAACAACCTTTAGCTTGCTTTGAAGATGATAAAAAATGGAATTTTTGGAGTCAAGATGCATACAAAAATTTAGCAAAATATTTAGAAACTAAAAATTGATTATTCTTAAATTGTCTTAATATGATTTATGTTTTTTCAATTATGAGATTAAAAACTTTAATTAAGTTAAATAAATATAGGTTTTAAGCTTATTGTAATATATACTTTTCAATGCTATAATCAATTTAGGATGTGATGTATATGGATAAACCAATTATAATACAGGGAGCGTTGCAAAGTGAAATTGATTATTTGCTAAATATTTTTAATATAAAGAAAAAAATAAGTATTGGTACTTTTTGTTTTTATGAATGCTCGTATAAAGAATATCCTGTTATTATATGTAAAACAAAAATAGGTGAAATATCTAGTGCTATAGCTACTTCTTTGGCAATTAAAAAATATGATCCTTTATTTATATTAAATCAAGGAACAGCAGGAGCTTTAGTAAAATGGCTAAATAAGGGCGATATAGTTATTGGAAAACAAATATATTATCTTTCTGATTTTTCGACAGATGAAAATAAAGAAAATGAAATTATAAATCCGTGGAAAAAAGATGGATATAGAACAATTGATGGAGAATTTTTATCATATAATGCTAATAAAGAGTTATTAGATTGGTTAAAAAGTCTAGATATATTCAGTAAAGATAATATATATTTTGATATTATTGGTAGTGGAGATATTTGGACTAAAAATTTAGATAAAATGAGATGCTATAATGATAAATATGGCATAGTTTGTGAGGCTATGGAGTGTTCAGGTGCTTATTTAGCAGCTAATAGTTTAGATGTCCCATTAATTTCTATAAGAGTGATTTCAAATAATGAATTTAATAATCAAATATATGATGATAGTATTGGTATTATTTCACAAAAAATATCGGTTGACATTATAGACAAATTTTTACAAGAGAAAGTTATTTAGCAAAAAAATAAACTAGAAATGAAATATCTAGTGAGAATAACCAAAGTTAATTTAAGGACTTTTAAGATCCTTTTTTTTTGCTGTATAAAGTACGAAAGTCGGGAATTGATGCTAAAGAAGCAGAAGCACATTTTACTATTTCTAAAACAAATGACGCTAATCATGAAGAAACAAAAGGTAATAAATCACAAAACAATATTGAAAAAAATCCAAAAACAAATGATAATATAATTCTTTATATTTCAATGTCTATATTAAGTATATTAGGACTTGTAGGATTAGGGTTATACATAAAGCAAAGAAAGAGAGTTAATTAATAAATTTTTTAATAAAAGAAAATTTCTCTTTTTTTGTGCTATAATTAATATATGAAAGAAGATTAGATATGACAATAAACTTTAAAAAGAGATTAGAAAAAGAAGAAACTTATATAGATAAAAAAGCCTTAAAACATAAACATAATTATTCTATCAATTATTTATTGATTATTACTAATATAAATAAACATGCGAGTGCAAATTATTATGGAAAGAAAGAATATTATTATGTATTAAAATGTAGTGAATGTAATTCATTTATTCCTAATTCTATTGATGGTAATTATAACCATAATATTTTTCATAGAGAAAATATAGATTATAATATGCCAACAATTGTTGCAAATACAACACAGAAGTGTCCAAATTATGATTTTAGTAAATTAATTGATGTAAAAGTAAATGATTAGTATTAAAATAGGAGGTACAATATGAAAAAAATATTAATTATAGTATTAATACTATTTATAGTATCAGGATGTAAAGATAATAAAGTTGAAAAAAAAGAAGTTAAGGAAGAAAAAAAAGAAGAAACTGTTGAAAAGAAAGATACATATAACGATTTAAATAATACTGATATTGGATTATATATTGAAAAAGGTAATAAATTAGAATTAGTAACAGAGTATAAGACAAATATTAAATCAGTTACTGATATAGGAGTATTTCAAATATATCCAAGTAGTGAGCAAGAGATTATATTAAATAATAAATTTGGTAATAGTTTTTATGAAAAATGGACTTCACTAGATAATTATCAAAATTTAAAAATTGGATTTAATTTAAAATATACTCTTGATAGTGGTGAAGAAGTTACACATACAATATTAGATCCATCTACTACTATGAAAACAGGATATGAATTTATAGTTGCATATCTTTATGATGATTATAAAAATAGAAATTCTAACTTCTATTCACATATAGAAGAAAGTGATTATAATGCTGAATCATTATTTACATCAATAAAATTATTTTCAAATAATACTGATAGAGTAGTATCAAAAATAAAATTTATGGTATTTACATATGATAGTCCTGATGATATAATTGACTTAGAATATCGTGGTAATAGTAAGTATGAAATTACCATATGTGATATAAATAGTACTTGTTAGTTGTAGGAGGAAAAAGTATGGCATTAGAAGCATTGGTTTGTCCAAATTGTAAAGGTGAAGTAGAGCTTGATAAAGATCAAGAATTCGGTTATTGTAAGTATTGTGGAACTAAAGTTCAAAATGCATCAATAAAACATATTAGAGGTAGAATAAAAATTGATAAAAATACAGATTTAGATAATTATTATATAATTGCAAGAAGATCTATAGAAAATGGTGATAATAAAACTGCAGAAAAGTATTATGATATGATACTACAAATAGATCCAAATAGTTATGAAGCATTATTTTATAATACATATTGTAATGCAAGAAACTGTAAGATTATAGAAATTAGAAGTTCAATTATAAAACTAAATAACTGTTTAGATTCAGTATTTAAATTAATGAGTGAACAATTAGAAGGTGATGAGTTAGAAAAGAAAATTACCGAGATTGGAAATAGAGCAAATAATACTTTTATAATGCTTGTAGATGCAAGTCGTAATGATTATCTAAATACAGACTATCAAATAAAAAATAGATATACCCAACAATTTCTTGATGCAGTTTTAGCAGGAATTAAGGCAGAAGAATATCTGAGTGCTTTATTACTAAAATATTTTGAAGATAGTAAATGGGTAAAAAACAATGTAGGAATTCTACTAGGTAATGCTAATTTATGGCATATAAATTGTATTCCATTTATAGCTCAAAAAGATTTAAATATTGAAAGAATTCATAAAAGAACAGAGAGAATAAAACAATTCAAACCTGACTATGTAGAACCAAAAATAAGAAAAAGTGGATGCTATGTTGCAACTTGTGTATATGGTTCTTATGATTGTCCACAAGTATGGACACTTAGAAGATATAGAGATTATAACCTTGCTAAAAGTTGGTATGGTAGATTATTTATTCGAATGTATTATGCAGTAAGTCCAACAATTGTAAAAATATTTGGAGATACAAAAATATTTAAAAAAATATGGAAAAGAAAATTAGATAAGATGGTTGTAAAACTGCAAGAAAAAGGATATGAAAAAACACCATATGATGATCTAAATTGGAAATAGATATTATTATCTATTTTTTAATTTGCAATCATATTTTTTATTGTGGTATACTTTCTATAGTTTATAAAAATTAAGGAGGGTAGGATTTTTTTATAAATGAGCGCCAGAAGTTTAACTTGACGAGGTTAGTAGTTATCGAAAATTCGGCGGGTGCTACTACGGGAAATCGTTAGATTATTTACAAAATGCAAAATATGTCTTGCTACAAAAGAATAATCGAAAAAGGAGGATTATATGTGTGGAATTGTTGGATACATAGGAAATAATGCAATAAAAAATACAATAACTGGATTAAAAAATTTAGAATACCGTGGATATGATTCATCAGGTATTGCATATATAAAAAATAATAAAGTAATTATAAAAAAGGAAGTTGGTAGAATTGATAACTTACTAACTAATTTAGATTATGATAATAGTGTTAATATAGCTATAGCTCATACTAGATGGGCAACACATGGCGAAGCCAATAAAACTAATGCACATCCACATAAAGTAGGTAAAATTACATTAGTTCATAATGGAATAATTGAAAACTATGAAAAATTAAAAGAAGATTTAACTGACTATAGTTTAATAAGTGATACAGATACAGAAGTAATAGCTGCTTTAATTGATAAATTATATAATAAATATAGTGATATGAAATTAGTACTTAGCAAAGTAACTAATTTATTAAAAGGATCATATGCCTTAGCTATTATAAATGATGATATTAAAGATAAGATGTTTGCTATTAGAAAAGATAGTCCATTAATAGTAGGATATGATAATAAAAGTACAATAATAGCATCAGATATACCTGCTATATTACACGTTACTAAAAAATATTATTTGTTAAATAACTATGATATTTTAGAAATAAGTAGTAATAAATTAAATATATATGATAAAGATTTAAATAAAATAGTAAAAGAAGAAAATACTTATGATGCAGATTCTACTACTATAAGTAAAGATGGTTATGAACATTATATGTTAAAGGAAATAAATGAAGAACCAGACATATTTAAAAATATATTAGATAAATATATCATTAATGATAAAATAGTAGATATATATGATATAAGTAAATATGAAAATATAGAAATAGTAGCATGTGGTTCGGCAACTCATGCGGGACTAATTGGTAAATACTATATAGAGAATTTAGCTTCTATAAAAACGTCAGTTTATTATGCATCAGAATATAGATATCAAAAACATATTTATAATCAAAAAACACTTGTGATAGTTATATCACAGTCTGGAGAAACAGCTGATACTAAAGAAGCTTTAAAAATAGCCAATGAAGCTAATTTAGATACACTTGCAATAGTTAATGTATATAAATCAAGTATTGCCAGACTTGCCAAAAATGTGATATATACTCACGCAAAAATAGAAGTTGCTGTTGCAACAACTAAAGCATATATGGCTCAGTGTTTAATATTACTATTACTCGCACTAAAAGTAAATCCAGATAAAACAATAATTAACGAATTACATAATATACCAAATATAATGAAAAAATATATAAAAAAAGATTATAAAGAAATAGCTAGTGTCATTAGTAATTATGATCATATATTTTATCTAGGAAGACTTGTTGATTACTATTTAGCTTTAGAAGGAAGTTTAAAACTAAAAGAAATATCCTATATTCATAGTGAAGCATATCCAGCAGGTGAACTAAAACATGGTACTATATCACTAATGGATAACAATGTATTAGTAATAGCTATTGTAACTGACAATAAAATTAAAGATAAAACTATAAGCAATATAAAAGAAATTACCGCACGAGGAGCAAAAGTAATTGCTATAACAAATGATAATAGAGAATTTTCAGATTATAAAGTATTAATAGAAGATAATATTTTAATCCCATTTATAACTATTATTCCAATGCAACTTATCGCATATGAAGTTGCAAAAATAAAGAAATGCGATATAGATAAACCAAGAAATTTAGCTAAATCAGTTACAGTGGAATAGAATTAGTTGACTAAACAATACTATTGTGTTATATTAGTTTTGTAATAAATCAATTAGTTATTCGCGTTTTATTACCGAGAAGTATTAATTACTGGGTTAATAATGATAAGAACCTTAGAATCTTTTCATGAATGACAAATATAGTTGTTTTTATGTGCAACTTTATGTTCATTTCGTGAGAAGATTTTTTTGTTAGGAGGATTGTTATGGAATATAAAGAAACAAATGAATATAAGTATTATGAAAATAAAAAAAATTGGGACTTTGATACATTTAATATTGAAGTAGAAAAATTAACAAATTGGGATATGTATGAAATATTAAGAAATATTACAAATAGTAAATCAAAAGTATTAGATTTAGGAACTGGTGGTGGAGAGAAAGTAATAAAACATTTTCCTTCATATTTAAGCGAGATAATTGCGACAGATTTTTCTCTATCAATGATTGAAACAGCTAAAAATAATTTAAAAAAATCAAAAAGAAGTAATATAAAATTTATGGTAATGGATAATTTAAATATGAATCTTAAAAAGAATTATTTTGATGTAGTAGTAGCTAGAAATACAAAAATAGATCCTAAACAAATATATGAAGTTTTAAAGGAAGGAGGATATTTGATAGTTAGGGGTGTAGATAAATATGATTGTTATGAATTAAAAAAAATATTTGGATATGGACAAGGATATTTTGATGATACTCAAATAAGTATTAAAGATTATAATAATATAATAAATGCTAACTTTAAAAATACAGAATTAGTATTCATACACGAAAGAGAATATTATGATAATTATGAATCACTATATGAATTTTTAAAAATTGTTCCAATATTAAATGATATGAATGATAAAAATAATATTGATGAAAGAAAATTATCAAAATATGTAGAAGAAAATATATATAACAATAAAGTAAGACTATTAAGAAGATATTATGGTATAGTTGCAAAAAAATAGATAAATAATATTTTTCTTTATAAAATTTATAAAACATGTTAAAATAATAATAGATAGTTATTATATGAAAAGAGGTGAAGCCAAATATATTTGGCATATTATGGATATAGAAAATGTAGAAGTGGAAAAAAAGATAAAAGTAGTATTTATGGGAACTCCATTATTTAGTGTTCCAGTACTTGATAAATTAATAAAAAATTATAATGTAGTTGCAGTTGTTACTCAGCCAGATAAAAGAATAGGTAGAGGTGGAAAAATAGGAATTACTCCTATAAAACAACTAGCAAGTAATAATAATATTTTAGTATTACAACCAGAGAGAATTAAAGAAGAATATAATGAGATAATCGCTCTAGAACCTGATATTATAATAACTTGTGCATATGGCCAAATTATACCAAAAGAATTACTTGATTATCCAAAGTATGGTTGTATTAATGTTCATGCATCACTACTACCTAAACTAAGAGGTGGTGCACCAATACAAAGAGCTATAATGAATGGTTATGATAAAACTGGTATTACTATTATGTATATGGCAGAAAAGATGGATAGTGGTGATATCATTAAAAGTAGCGAAGTTACCATTCCTAGTGATATGAATTATAAAACATTACACGATAAGTTATCAATTTTAGGTAGTGAATTATTAATAGAAGTATTACCAGATATTATAAGTGGCAATATTAATCCAATTAAACAAGATGAAAATGAGGTTACCTATGGATTTAATATTAGCAAGGAAGATGAAAAAATAAACTTTTCTAATTCTAAATTAAATATATATAATCAAATACGTGCACTAGATGGTTTTAGTGGTGCATACTGTAATTTTCAAGGTAAAAGACTAAAGGTTTGGAAATCAATGATAAGTGATAATCATTTTTCTGAACAATTAGATGGAGAAATTACTAAAATATATAAAAATGGGGTTGGTGTTAAAGTTAGTGATGGAGAGATTATTTTACTTGAAGTTCAGCCTGAAGGTAAAAAAAGAATGGATGCATTATCATTTGCTAACGGTGTAGATTTACTAGGAAAGGTATTAGAATAATGAATGATTTAAAAAAGTTTTTTAAAACAACAAAAGAACTTTGGAGTAATCCTAAATTAAAAGGAACAGTACAATTAGTATTTTGGATATTATTTTTTATAATAGTTGCCCTATTATTTAGAACATCATCTAATAATGTAAATGTAGATAAAGATAATAGTAAAAATAATAACAATGTAGAAAAACAAGAAAAAACTAATGATGAGATAGCTGTTTTAAGTTATGAATTTATGTGCGATTATACTGATAATACAGGAAGTAAACATATAACAGGAACAAATTATAAAAACAAGAATGTATTTTATCAAGAAAATTCAAAGTATTATTTTATAAATAATAAATATTATAATGCGTTAGATAATTCAATTATAGAGTATCCATATAATTTAATTGAATGGTTATATAGTAATGTAAAAAATATGATGGATAGTAATAAATATACAAATATTACAAAATATAAAGATGGACTTGTTAAATATGAGTATATAATAGATCATAATATTTATAATAATTATTACAGTAAAAATTATGTAAATGATATTATAATGAATATTACTATGGATAATACTATTATAAAAGATGTTACAATTAATTATGGATTTGCAAGTGTAGAGATTAATTATAGTAAAATTAATGAAATAGATGAAATTGAAATTAATATTGATTAGAGGGATTTTATGAACATAAAAAGTGATTCTAGAAGAGTAAAAAAGGGAGATATATTTGTTGCATTAGATGGTATTAAGAGTAATGGAGATTGTTATATCCAAAATGCAATAGAATCAGGTGCTAGTAAAATAGTTTGTAAAAATGGAAAATATAGTGTTGATACTATAAACGTTAGTGATCCTAAAAAATATTTAACAAAATATTTAGAGGATAATTATAATCCATATTTAAATAAAATGACCATGATAGGAATAACTGGTACAAATGGTAAAACAACTACTGCATATTTAACTTATGAATTATTAAATAGTATGGGATATAAGTGTGCATATTTAGGTACTCTTGGATTTTTCCTTGATAAAAAACAAGATGATTTACCAAATACTAGTCCTGATACTTGTACACTTTATGAACTATTTATGGACGCTTATAATAAAGGTTATAAATATATAATAGTAGAAGTTAGTAGTCAAGGACTATCATATAATAGATTTGATGGATTAAAATTTGATTATGCAATATTTACTAACCTAACAGAAGATCATTTAGATTATCATAAAACAATGCAAGCTTATGCTAAAGCAAAACAAAAACTATTTAAATATTTAAAAGAAGATGGAGTAGGTATTATAAATATTGATGATGAATATCATAAGTATTTTAAAACTAAAAATACTGTTACATATGGCTTTAATAAAAGTGATTATCAAGTAGTTGATTATAGCTTATCAATTAATCATACAGATATAAAAATTAAAGTTAAAGATAAAATATACGAATATAAATACCCATTAATTGGTAAATATAATATTTACAATATAGTTGCTATGTTATCTTTACTAGATAATTTAGGATTCAATCTAGATAGTATTAATATAACTAAATTAAAAACACCAAATGGAAGAATGGATAAAATAAAATATAAAGACAATACTATAATAATTGATTATGCACATACAGCTGATGCTATGGATAATATTTATAAAACAGTAAAACCACTATCTACAGGGAAAATAATTACTGTATTTGGATGTACAGGATCTAGAGAAAGAGAAAAAAGACCTGTTATGATGAACCTTGCACTATCTAATTCAGATTATGTAATTGTCACTAGTGATGATTTACATGAAGAAACCTTTGATGAGATTGTTAAAGATATGTTAAATGGTATTAAAAGTGATAAATATAAATTAATTTCTGATAGAGGTGAAGCAATAGAAGAAGCATTTAAAATGTTAGATAGTAATGATATGTTACTGATACTAGGTAAAGGGCATGAAGAATTTATTATAGTAGGCAATGAAAAAATACCATTTAATGATAAGAAAAAAGTAAAAGAAATATTAAAAAGAGAAAAGGTTACTGAATAATTAGATAAGTAAAAAATATTTAATAAAAGGTGCAACAAATAGTTGCGTTTTTTTTTTTTTTTTTTGATATAATTAGTATAAAGGTAATATATAAGATAGGAGAAGTGATTATATGAAAAAGAAAGCATTTACCTTAATAGAATTAATAGCAGTACTAGTAATATTAGCAATACTAGCACTTATCGTAACACCACTAGTTATGAATATTATTAGAAAAGCAAGAATATCAGCAGATAAAAGGTCTGTTGATGCATACGGAAGAAGTGTCGAGTTAGCTATAGCTACTCACCTGCTAGATACAGGTACATTTCCAAATGATTTAAAAAGCTTAAATGTAGAATATACAGGAAAAGTTGTAAGCTGTAATATAATGCAAATGAAAGAAAATGGAGGAATATATTTATCTGAATGTTCGGTAGAAACTAAAGAGGTAAAAGACTCATCTACTGAAGATGGATGGTATCACTATGGTACTAGAGATTTAACAGATACAGAATATGTAGATATGTATGGAGATGCCTTAAAGAAAGCATCAGTTGCATACTTTAATACAAATGGTAATCCAGTTGAAGATTATACAACTTTAACTATCGATTACAAAGGAAAACCAGTAGCATGTGATGTAACAGTAAATTATGATGCTACTATATACATGACTAAATGTAAAGTAAACAATGTAGATGTAACAAGTGATACAGAAGATGGATATTATCATTATGGTAGTATAGTAAATCCACCTATGACTGTAAATGATTTACTTGCAAAAGCAAATCCAGTGGCTGTTACAAACTATACTGATGGAAACACTTCTGAGATGTATACATTCTCTCATCCTGCAACTACTCAAACAGGCGCTTTAACTGATTATAGATACATTGGTGCAAGTCCAAATAACTATGTAACATTTAATAATGAGTTATGGAGAATAATAGGAGTATTTACAGTAGAAGATGGAACTGGTAATACAGAACAACGTATAAAGATAGTTAGAAATGAAAAACTATCAAGTGATATGAAATGGAATTCAAATGGTGTAAATGAATGGTCAACTGCGACTTTAAATACATATTTAAATGGAGATTATTATAATGGATTAGATGCAACAAGTAAGAGTATGATTGCAGAGACTAAGTATTATTTAGGCGGAAGCGATACACCAAAAGGTAGTGCAGAAACATATTATAATTGGGAGCGAGGAACAACAGTATATAGTGGTAGAAGTACATCATGGAATGGAAAAATAGCTTTAATGTATCCAAGTGACTATAGTTATACCTATGCATTAGGAGTAGATAATATTTGTTATAATGATGGATCTTATAGTGAATGTGGACAATCATCTGGAAAAACAAATGGTTGGATATATAATACAAATAGTAATTCTGATCAGTGGCTTTTGTCGCCTTATTCGGTCAGCACGACCGAGTTCGCTCTGGGAACTTCGGGGTGTGTCAGCGGCAACACATCGCAGGCTTCTTATGGCGTTCGCCCAAGTCTGTATCTAGTATCTAATATCAAAATAGATTCAGGCGATGGATTGGAACAAAGTCCTTATCAGTTATCAATGTAGTAAATTAACATCTAGTATATTTAGTCATAAAATATACTGAGGTGTTTTTTTATGTTACAATCTGATTCTAGAAAAGTAAGAATTGGTGATACTTTTATAGCCTTAAAAGGTATAAAAGATGATGGACATAATTATATTTTAGATGCTATAAATAATGGAGCTAAAAAAATAATATGTGAGTATGGTAATTATCCTAATATGATTAAAGTAGATAATACAAATAATTACTTACATAAATATCTTAAAGATAATTATTTAAAGTATATAAATAGATTAAAAATAATTGGAATAACAGGTACTAACGGTAAAACTACTACAGCATATTTAATTTATCAAGCAATGAATAAATTGAATATTAAATGTGCATATATAGGAACTATTGGGTTTTATATAAATGGTAAAATAAAGGATAATATAAATACTACACCTGATATATTAACTTTATATCATATGTTAACTAAATGTGTTAAAGAGAATGTTAAATATGTAGTTATGGAAGTTAGTAGTCAAGGACTTTATTATAACAGAGTAGATGGATTAAAATTTGACTATGCAGTATTTACTAATTTAACTATTGAACATTTAGATTTTCATAAGACAATGGATAATTATTTAAAAGAAAAAATGAAATTATTTTCAAATTTAAAAGAAGATGGAATTAGTATTATAAATTCTGATGATCAGTATTATAAGAATTTTATTACAGATAAATGTATAACTTATGGTGTACTGGGAGATTATAAAATAAGAAATATTAATTATAATATTGATAATTCTAGTTTTACTGTAAATAATATTAAATATAAAACTAGTTTAATAGGAGAGTATAATATATATAATTTATGTGTAGTAATAATAATTTTAAAACAATTGGGTATTAGTGATGATAATATATATAATACTATATTAAAACTAGATTCTGCTCCTGGTAGAATGGATAAGATTAAATATAAAGATTCAATTATTATAATAGATTATGCACACACACCTGATGCGGTAGAAAAAGTATTAAAGACATTAAAAGATAAGGGTAGAATAATTACCATAATTGGTTGTGGAGGTAATAGAGATAAAAGTAAAAGAAAAATAATGGGGTCTATTGCATCTAAAAATTCAGATTATGTAATATTTACTTCTGATAATCCCAGATATGAAGAGAGTGAAGATATAATAATAGATATGATACAAAATGTTGACAGTTTTAATTATGAAATTGAAATAAATAGAGAAAATGCTATAATAAAGGGTATACAAAGACTTAAAAAAAATGATATACTATTGATATTGGGAAAGGGACATGAAAATTATCAAGAAATAAAAGGAGTTAAGTATCCTTTTAATGATAAAGAAGTTGTCTTAAAAAATATATAGGAGGGTATTATATGTTAGTAATGACTAAAGCAATACTTGCACTTATGATTGGTTTTATTATTTCAGTAATAATAGGGTTAATTACTATACCAATTTTAAAGAAAACTAAAATAAAACAAGTTGAAAGTACTTATTTAAGCAAAAAGCATAAAGAAAAATCTGGGACTCCTACTATGGGAGGAATTATATTTATTGCATCAACTATAATAACAATGCTTTTATTTATAATTTTTGGAAAAGTTAAGGTATCAACAAATTTACTTATTGTATTATTTATATTTTTATCTTATGCTTTAATAGGTTTTATAGATGACTTTCTGATAATAAAACGAAAAAATAATATAGGACTTACAGAGATTCAAAAATTATCACTGCAAGTTATAGTAGCTTTAATATTTTTCTATGTTTATATGCATAGTGGCGCTAATGCTTCTTTAGAAATACATACACTTGGAATTAATATTAATATGGGCTGGTTCTATGGTATATTTATTCTATTTATGTTAGTTGCAAGTAGTAATGCAGTTAACATTACAGATGGGCTTGATGGTCTTGCAGCTGGCCTTTCAGTACTTGCATATTTAGCGTTTGCACTTATTTCTTGGAATACATTTGCAATTACTGGTACAGAGGATATAGCTATATTTATATTTGTACTTGTAGGAAGTCTAATTGGATTTTTGGTATTCAATACTCATCCAGCTAAAGTATTTATGGGAGATACAGGTTCCTTAGCTTTAGGTGCAACTTTAGCTTCAATTGCAATTATAACAAAACATGAAATTACATTTATTATAGTAATGCTTGTATTTATATTTGAAACATTAGTATGTTTAATTCAAATAGTATCGATGGTATTTTTTCACAAGAAAGTATTTCTTATGACACCATATCATCATCACTTAGAAAAAATTGGTTGGAAAGAAACAGATATTGTAAAAGTATTCTGGTTTGTAGGATTAGTACTTAGTATGAGTGCAATTATATTTGGAGTATGGTTATAAAAATTAAGATTTTCTTAATTTTTTTTATTTTTTAAAAGGATTTTATTTATATCTCATCGAATATTATTAATGAGGAGGAGAAGTGATGAGATATCCTTTTGTAAAACAAGAAGGACAAATGGAATGTGGTGTTGCATGTATATTAATGCTAATTAAGTATTATAACGGTTATATAAGTACTAATAAGCTTAAAGTTATGACTAAAACAACAAACTGTGGAACAACTGTTTTTAATATGGTTAAAGCATTAAGAGAAATAGGATTTACTGCAGATGGAGTTGAATGTGATTTTAATTTACTAATTAAAAATAATAATATGATGCCCTGTATAAGTCATGTAATAATTAATAGATCATATAACCATTTTGTAGTATTATATAAAATTACTAATAATAAAATTATAATTGCAGATCCTATGGTTGGATTAAAAAAACTTTCATATAGCGAATTTAAGAAAATATATAATAATATTTTAATAATTGCAAAGCCGAATAAAAGAATTCCAAAAATAAGTGATAATAAAAACTACAATCTCTTTAAGATAATTAAAAATAATAAAAATATTATAATACTGGTAATTTTATATTCATTACTTATAACTTTCTTGTCAATAACAAATTCATTTTATTTTGGAAAATTAATAGATAGCTTATCTTATAGTGCCTTTGATTTTACAATTCTAATCTTTATCTTCTTCTTTATACTTAAGATAATAAATCTATTATTTTTATTCTTTAAAAATAAATTATATTTTATTTTAAATAAAAAATTTGATATTGAACTTACAAACGATATATTTTCTAATATACTATCTCTTCCTTATCAACATTATAAAAATTATACTACAGGTGATATTTTTTATAGAATAAATGATCTAGAAATAATTAAAGATTTTATAAGTAAGTTTTTTATTGATATGTTTACAAGTACCCCAATAGTAATAATAAGTATTATAATTCTTTTTATGATTAACAAATATTTAACCCTCATTTGTATGATTGTTTTAATAATAATTTTTTCTCTTTGTTTAATATATAAAAAAGTATTATCCCCACTTTTAAATAAATTAAAAAATCTAAAATCTATAGATACTAGTATGATGATTGATACTATTAATTCATATGAAACAGTTAAGGGTATAAATATTAAAAGTGTAATTAATAAAAGAATAAATAATAAACATATCGAATATTTAAACTTTCATAACTATTTTTCTAATTTATTAAACATAAGAGAATTAATACTTAAAATAATAAATGATTTAGGAATAATAGTAATTCAGTATTTAGGTATACGTCTTGCTAGTAGTGATAAAATTAGTATTAGTCTTTTAATTACATATAACACCATTCTAGGATTTTTATTAGCATCTTTTACAAGTATAATTGAATGTATAACTAAATATAATGATTTTAAAATTTCTTTTAATAGAATTGATGATATAATGTATAAATATAAAGATAATGGAATTTTAAATAAATTTAATAATGGAGATATATTATATAGAAATTTTTCTTTTTCCTTTGATAATGTTAATTACTGTATTAAAAACATAAATTTAAAAATTAATAAAAGTGAAAAGTTAGCAGTAATTGGTAAAAGTGGTTCTGGTAAGTCAACATTATTTAAAATATTAAAGGGTTATTATGATATAGAATACGATAAAATTATGATTGGAAATACTGATATAAAAAATTATAAAAATAATATTTTAAGTAATAAAATTTTATATATTAATCAAAATGAAATATTATTTAATGATACTCTTATTAATAATATAGTAATCGATAATTGTAGTGAAGAAAAATTAATTGATATATGTAATATATGTTCTATTAATGAAATTATAAAGAATAATAACTTAGGTTTTAATATGATAATCGATGAAAATGGGTCTAACTTATCTGGAGGGCAGAAACAGAGAATAATAATGGCAAGATCATTAATAAAAGATTTTGATATTTTAATTATTGATGAGGCATTAAATCAATTAGATATTTATTCAGAGAGAAAAATATTAAAAAATATATTTAACTATTATCCCAGCAAGACAATAATATTTATAACTCATAGATTAAATAATTGTAATATGTTTGATCATTTAATTGAAATGAAAGAAGGAATGATTATAAAGGATGAATATATCAAAAATAAATGATTCTTTAATTTATAATTTAAATGATAAAATTGATTTAAAGAGTTACTATATTTTATTAATGATTACAATTATATTCTTTATTTTTATAATTTGTTATCCATATCAAAA
The DNA here is from genome assembly GCA_946412015.1 of uncultured Caryophanales bacterium. GTDB lineage: Bacteria > Bacillota_I > Bacilli_A > RF39 > UBA660 > RUG12438. Next base: position 731 of record CAMKGA010000027.1, on the reverse strand, counting down.
TATTTCTACATATAAACTAGTTGTTGATGATTCATATAAATTAATTGTTGATGATAACTTTTTTCCTATAAAAAATAATTATTTATATATAAATAATAAAAAGTATAATTATAATGTTATAGAAATTAGTGGACAAAATGTTATAGATAATAAAACATATTATGAACTTAAAATAGATATTAATTTAGAAATTAATACAAGTATTATTAAAGTTGTTATAAAAAGAGGAAAAACGACTTTATTTAATAAGTTTGTAAATAATTTGAAAGGGTGGTAGTAATGCATAAATTAAATGATAGTGAAATGATGAATATAAATGGTGGAAGTATAAGTGTAGGAGCTGTTTTATTAATTACTGCAGGAGTTACATTGGTTGCTGGAATAGTTGATGGCATAATAAGACCACTAAGGTGTAATTAATGAAAAAGTTAAGTGATATTGAGATGCAGAAAATAGAAGGAGGAAATAGCTATGTAACAGCTGCTTTTATCTCTTCTATAACTAGAGCAGGTAATTGTATATTAGATGTAGGTAGAAGTATAGGAAGCGCAATTAGAAGAATATATGAAAACGATATTTGTTCACTTTAAAAAAGGTACTAAGTATCTTTTTTTTTAGTAAAAAAATAAAAAAATAGTAAAAAATAGTAAAAAATTAATTTACAATTTATATATGGAATGATATAATGTTAAGCATTTTATGGCACATTTTGAGTATGCGAAAAATGTGTT
>CAMKGA010000026.1 GCA_946412015.1 uncultured Caryophanales bacterium | reverse complement strand
ATTATATCAAATTTATCTTTTGACTTCATCTATTTCTTATTATAAGAGTCTCCTTAAAATGGCATTTTAAAATTTCCACTTTTCATTCTTTTCATCATAGTCTTCATTTGTTCAAATTGTTTTAATAATCTATTAATTTCTTCAACACTTCTTCCGCATCCTTTTGATATTCTAATTTTTCTTGAATTTTTTATAACATCTGGATGTCTTCTTTCATATGGTGTCATAGATAATATAATAGCTTCTATATGTGCCATATCTTTAGGATCTACTTTAACTTTCTTTAATTCTTTTGGAACACCTGGTATTAATTTAATTAAACTTTCAAGTGGTCCCATCTTTTTTATTTGTTTAAATGTAGATAAGAAATCTTCTAAATCAAATTTCCCTTGTTCCATTTTTTTTGCAGTCTTCATGGCCTCATCTTGATCGATAGTATTTTCAACTTTTTCAACAATACTCATCAAGTCTCCCATACCAAGAATTCTCTCAGCCATTCTATCTGGATAAAACTCATCAAGCCCATCCATTTTTTCAGAAACACCGACAAATTTTATTGGTACGTTTGTTAAATGTCTAATTGAAAGTGCAGCTCCACCTTTAGTATCACCATCAAGTTTTGTTAAAATTGCTCCTGTAAGTGGTAGTTTATTATTAAATCCTTCAATAACATTTACTGCATCTTGTCCTGTCATACTATCTATTACAAGTAATATTTCATTAGGTGAGACCTCACTATTTATATTATTAAGTTCATCCATTAAATTTTCATCTATATGAAGTCTTCCTGCTGTATCTATTAATACATAATCGAATTTATTTTCTTTCGCATAATTAATTGCATTTTTACTAATATCAACAGGATTACCATTACCCTCATCATATACTTCTATATTTAACTCTTTACCAATTTGTTTTAATTGATCAATAGCTGCTGGTCTATATACATCACAGGCAACAAGTAATGGTTTTTTCTTATATTTTTTTCTAAGTAATAAAGCAAGTTTTCCAATAGTTGTAGTTTTACCACTACCTTGTAATCCAACTAGCATTAATATAGATGGATTACCACTTGTATATAATTCTTTTTTCTCTCCACCTAATAAATCTACAAGTTCATCTTTTACTATTTTTACAAATAATTCACCAGGTTTTATACTCTTTTTTACTTCTTCTCCTAATGCTTTTTCTTTTACTGTTGCGATAAACTCTTTTACTACTTTATAGTTAACATCTGCCTCAAGTAAAGCTAGACGTATTTCTCTTGTTACATCACTAATATTATCTTCTGTTATTTTTCCATAACCCTTTATTTTATTCATTACATTTTGTAGTCTATCTGACAAATTCTCAAACATAAAATCACCATATTAATTATAACGATATTTTTAATGTTTGTAAAGAAAAAGGCATAGTTTTAGCATTATAAACTCTATCTTATTTATAAATAGTAACATGTAATATAAAAAAATTAGACAAGCTTTATTTTAAACTTATCTAATTTGTTAATATAATTTTTATTTATTATTCAGTATCACTTATTTCTAATAATATTGGATAGTGATCACTAAATGATACTTTGATATCTTTTATTTTTTCTAATTTTTTTACTTTTAAACTATCTGATATAAATATATGATCTATTGGCATATCACGTTTTGATTTTTTAAATGTTCTACCTTGAATATCCATATGCTTAATACCTAATAATTTTAACTTTTTAATGAAGCTAGTTAATACATTACTTTTGGTATTCATATTAAAATCTCCAAGTAAAATAATAGGATTATTAATTTTCTTTATTATTTTATATAGTTTTTTTAATTGTCTATTTTTACTTATTCTATTGTATGCGGATAAGTGTGTATTTATAATAGTAATGTTTTTATCTTTAATATCTATTCTAGTAGCTACTCTAGGCATTATATCGGGTAAGAATGGTAGTTTATAATTCTTATTATTTATTACATCTAGGTTAGTATAAATATTAACTGATTCATTAAATCTTTTTATTATATCGATAATTTTAGTAAATATACCCTTTCCCATTCTAGGATTACCATAATGTGTGTAATCTTTAAGTTCAAATGTTAGTCTATCTCTATAACTTTCTATTACCTCTTGTAAACATACAATATCTATTTTATTTTCTTTAATATAATTTGAAAGCATAATTACAGTATCTTTATTTTTATAAATACCATCGTAGTTTTTTATTCTATATCTATTTCTAACATTAAATGACATTATCTTCATAATCAAGCTCCCTATTATATCTTATTGAATTAACTCCTATTTTATAATAATCATCTTGTAAGTTTCTCTTTTTATAATTATATATATACATATAATCATCTCTTATTTTTATTTTAAATAGATTATTAAATCTATCTTTAAGATAATCTCCATATAGTTTATATTTACATACCATTGCTTCTTCATATCCACTTACAATAACTTCTAGGTTAGGATGTTTATTATATCTTTTATGATAACTATCTATAATATCTTTTATTTGATTAAAATCAAGTTCATATGATAGTGTAATTTTATCTACGTTAAGTGAGTGTAAGAAAGCTACTGTATAACTATTTACTACATTTAAGTATGTATCAGTTACAACTGATTTATATTTATTAATACTACCTAGTTCAGATACTAAAACTCTTTTTTCTATATCATCATGATTAATTATAATTCTATTTAATTTTAGTGTTGTATCATTTGTATTTTTAAAATTATATATCTCATCATATTTATCTTTTAAATTATCTATATCATCTGTATCAACTAATATGCATACATCTTTTTTATATGGATAATCTTTTACTGAAGTATTATATTCTCCATATATTATTTTATTTCTTTCTAATCTTTTTTTATTTAAAAGTTCAATAATATCTCTTCTTAGATTATTAATTACACTAACTGGTATAAATATATTATCATCAATATTAACTATAATATTATTTAAATAATAAACTGTATCATTTAATCTATCTATTTTATTTTTTATATCATTAATATTAGTTGCTACTTTAGTAGATTTTTCTATTATATAATCACTACTAAGTGAAACACTATATTCTTTATATTTAGCTATAATTTCTAATTTTTTATTATATTTTGCATTAACTATAATATCAAGTGGTAATTTTCTATCAATTTTAATTTTCTCTTGAATTTCTTTTAACTGCATATAATCTGTTGTTTTTACTACTTTAGATAAACTATTAATCTTATAATTAATTTTTACTATATCACCTTTTTTAGCACTCTTAACTCTTTTAGAATCTATAAACATTTCTGTTACTGTAAAGCCTATATCATCATTAATTATTCTAATGCCATCATTTATATTTAAATTATCACTTAGTTTAAGTAAAAATGAATTGTTTTTTATATTTATAACTTTTCCTATTTCTACTCCTTGATGATTTGGTCTTTCTTTATTTATAAAATTATTATTATTTTCATTAAATAAAAAGCCTTTTGTAAATTTTCTATTGAATATTTTTTTTAGATTATATATATCTTTACTTGTTATATCAATTTTACCAGTATTATAATATGAATCTATAGCTTTTCTATATAAGCTAACGGCAAAATATATATATTCTTTTCTTTTCATTCTTCCTTCTATTTTTAAGGAATCTACACCTATATCAATTAGTTTATCAATATTATTTAATGCACATAAATCTTTAGTACTAAGTAGATATCCTCTATCAATAGTTTTAAAATTTTTAACTAAATCATATTTCATTCTACAGCACTGTGCACATGTACCGCGATTACCACTTCTACCACCAATTAGACTTGACATAAGGCACTGTCCAGAAAAGCTAACACATAGTGCGCCTTGAACAAATATTTCTAACTCTATATTACTATTATTTTTAATATGATTAATATCATCAATACTAAGTTCACGAGATAGTACTGCTCTTTTTATATTTAATTTTTCAAGTAGTTTAACGCTTTCAAGTGAATGAATATTCATTTGTGTTGAAGCATGTATTTCTAAATTAGGAAATTTTTGTCTTACTAAATCCATGGCTCCTAAATCTTGCATAATTACAGCATCTACATTAATTGAATATAAAAATTCAACATAATTAATAAAATCGTCCATTTCATTTTCATATATTAATGTATTTATGGTAACGTATATTTTAACATCGTATAAATGAGCATATTTTACTGCTTCTATTAATTCTTCGGAAGAAAAATTAGCGGCAAATGCTCTAGCTCCATATTTTTTTCCACTTAAATAAACTGCATCAGCTCCTGCATTGATTGCAGCAATTAAACTTTCCATATTTCCAGCAGGAGCTAGTAATTCTATTTTTTTCATATTCACCTACCTAAGTTCAAATTTAATTGTACCTTTATTATTTTTACAGTTAACGTAAGCTATAGAACCATTTATTATATTCATACTTGGAGATTTATGTGATATATCTGCATCATATATTACAGGTATATCTAAAGTGTTTAATACACTATCTAAAAGGCAAGTTTTAACATTATATCCATAATAACTATTAACAACTCCAAATCTTCCAAAGATAATACCTGTTGCATATTTAAAATATCCAATCTCATTCATTTTCCAAAGTACACGAATAACTTCTTCTAGGGATAGTTCACAGTTATCAAAGTACCAGATAATTCCATCGTCTTTATACTTTAAAGTAAAATCAACTCCACCATCATATTTAGTACCAATCAAATTCGATATTAAATCAAAGCATCCTCCAATAATTCTTCCTTTAAAGTTTGCACTATCTCCTTTTAATACTTTCCAAGATACTTTTTTATTTAAATTATAATATTCTAGTCCTGTTATTTCCTTGGTATGACTATCTTCATATTTATCAAAACTATCATATGAATCTATTTTACCATTTATCATGTTTAAAAAATCTATTTGTGTTTTATGTAATTTTTCCATGCCAAATGGACTAAAATTTTGTCCATATATGGTTGCAATATCAAGTTTTGTAGTAATTGGATACAACAGTCCAGTAGGATCAGAAAAACCAGATATCCATTTAGGATTATTTTTAATAATATCAAAATCAATATATGGAAGTATCTCTAATAAAAAATCTCCTCCTGTTGCGCATAAGATTAGATCAATATCACTATTATTAAAATATTCCTCTACCTCACGTGCTCTATTTATTGCTGTATCACTTCTACCCTTTACACAAGTAAAAATATTTTTAGACATTACTATATTATATCCATAGCTCTCTAATACTTTTTTAGCATTCTTAAATTTGTTTTTCTTAGTTTCTTTAAATGCACTACCAGATGGAGCAATTACTCCAATAGTACTATTATTATCAATAAATTTAGGATATTTCATATTACACCTCGATTAATTATAATTATACTATCTATATATTTTTTTGTAAATGAAAAATCTAGCTTACGCTAGATTAACTATTAATACTCAATTCCATATTCTTTCATTTTATTTAACTCAATATTTTGAAGTTCTGTTATAAAGGTTGCTAATCCTTTCGTATCATAATTAGCTAAATAATTAAAATATTCAATTCTTCTCTCTTCAGGAATTACAATTGGTATTTCATTATTTGAAATAAGAGAATGATTAATTAAAACTCTACCTGTTCTACCATTTCCATCTTCAAAAGGATGAATATGTTCAAAAAAAATGTGAAAATTTGCAATTTTTTCAATTAATGATAAATTACTATGTTCATATTGATACAATAATTCACTCATTTTACTTGGTACTAAAAATGGTTCAGGTGGAACAAAATCAGCACCTTTAATAAATACTTTTCCTTTTCTAAATCCTTTTGTATCTTTTATATTCTTATTAATAATTTCATTAATTTTTATTATAATTCCATTATCAAAATTACCAATATTTTCTAATGAGTAAGTTAAGGCATACTTCAAATTTATCGCCTCATACAATTCCCTAGGATTTACATTTTGTAAAGGAAGTGTTTCATCAGCAAATATTATTGAGTAAGTTTCAACATAGGATAAAGTATTTCCTTCAATTGCATTAGAACTTTTTACACTCCTTGTTATAAAATTTTCATAATAATCTTGATTTTTAATTGCTTCTAAAAATTTATTCATGTTAGTCACTTCCATATTTTATATTTTATCATATTTTATATTTAAATACTATAAAAATTATTAAATCATCTTATCAATATTTTTAGGCACCTTATCATTAACTACTGCACTAACAATTTTATCTTCTTGTTCTTTTGATACATTTCTACCAGTTAGTTGTGATAGTGTATGAATAACTTCGCGCAGACTACCTTCGTTTTTTAAATCATTTTCTTGTAATTTTTTAGCTAGTGATAATATTGTATCCTTTCCCACATTAGTTTTCTTTTCTACTCTATCAAAAAATTTATTAGAAAAAGCCATAAGTAAACCTCCTAGTCTATCTTATGACTTTTTTATTATTTAGTGATTAATAAATATTTTTATTGTTCTCCTTTGTTTTTAAAATTAATAACAATTGGTGTACCTGTAAAATCAAAAGCTTCTCTTATTTTATTTTCTAAATATCTTTCATATGAAAAATGTACAAGTCCTTTATTATTTACTTGAATATTAAATGTTGGTGGAGCCGTTCTAACTTGTGTACTAAAATATATTTTTAATCTTTTACCTTTATATGAAGGTGGAATATTAAGTGCGAATGCATCCATTATAACATCGTTTAAAAGGCTTGTTTTAATTTCTCTTCTAGCATTATCATATGCATTAATTACCTCTGGCATTAATGTTTGTACTCTTCTTTTTGTAAGTGCGGATAAAAATACAACTTTAGCAAATGTCATAAATTGAAAGTTTGCTTCTATATCATTTTTCCATTTTTTCATAGCTTGTTCTTTATCTTCAACTGTATCCCATTTATTTACAACAAGTACAACAGGTTTATTTGCATCAAGTGCATATCCTGCAATATGTTTATCATGTTCTACTATTCCTTCTTTAGCATCTATTACAATAACACAAACATCTGATCTATCTATTGCTTTCATACTACGAAGTAAACTATATTTTTCAATATTTTCATATACTCTACCTTTTTTTCTCATACCTGCAGTATCAATTACAGTAAAATTAGAGCCATGATATTTAAACTTAGTATCTATTGCATCACGCGTTGTACCTGCAACAGATGATACTATTGAACGTTCTTCATTTAATATAGCATTTACTAAACTACTTTTCCCGACATTTGGTCTACCTATAATTGAGAATTTAATACTATCGTCAGTAACTGATTCAAATTTTGGTACTAATGATGTTATCATTTCTAATAATTCATATATACCGTCTCCCTGTTCTCCACTAACTTTTAAGTATTCATTAAATCCAAGTGAATAAAAATCATATTCATTATCTTTTAATTTTTTACTATCACATTTATTGATAACAACAATAACTTTACTTGCAACTTTTTTAAGCATATCACGTACTATATAATCATCACTAGTTAATCCTTCTTTACCATCTACAACAAATAGTATTAAATCTGCTTCATCAATAGCTAAAGATGCTTGTATTTTTATTTCGTTATTAAAGTTATCATTTTCTTTTTCGATTCCACCTGTATCAATTAAATGAAACTCAGTATCATCAGTTTTTACTATACCATATATTCTATCTCTAGTTACCCCTGGAGTATCTTCTATTATTGATACTTTCTTGCCAACTAACTTATTAAATATAGTACTTTTCCCTACATTTGGTCTTCCAACTAAAGCGACAACTGGTCTTTTCATAAACATCACCACAAGAATTATAACAAATTATTTAAAAAAAGGGAAATTTAACAATTTATATTATGAAGTGTTTCATTTAAAGATGCTCCTATTAGTGTTGATAGTCTATCTATTACAAAATCAATTTCTTTTGGTGTTACCATTAAATTATAACCTATGGGATTTAAAACTTCGTTCATTAATGATTTTATTTCATTTTCATTAAGCATGCCAATAATACCAAATAATTCTTCTTTATCTTTTTTATTTATAGTAATATTTTTATTTAAATAGTTTATATTGTTAAATGTTAATTTACTTTTGGGATTTTTTATATATTCTTTATTAAATTCATAGTGTTTATACATATAATTAATAGTATCTGATACAATTACTGCAGCTGATGCAACAGTAGGAACCCCTATTGCAAGTACTGGAATATTAAGTGAATTAAAACTTATCTCTCTTCTTTCATTACCGATGCCACTTCCTGGATGAATTCCTGTATCTGTCATTTGGATTGTTTTATTTAATCTATCAATAGACTCACTAGCTAAAGCATCTACTACTATTACAAAATCTGGTTTAATTTTTTTTACAATACTTTCTATTATATCATGTGTTTCAATTCCTGTAGTTCCCATAACACCAGGAGATATTGCTGATACTACTCGGTAATTACTATCTAATGTTCCTAATTTATAAATGTGTGAGGTTACAATTATATTATTCTTTACTTTTGGTCCCAATGAATCAGGAGTAGATGCAGCATTACCTAATCCTATAAACAAACACTTATCATTATTCTTTATTTTCATCTTTTTAAGTATATTTTTAAGCTCAGTTACTACTACTTTTTTAACACTATTATAATTATCACTATCAGTAATATCATCAAATTCTATTGTTATATAATTTCCTTTACTTTTATTTAAACTATTTATACTATCTAAACATACATCAGTAACAGTTATATTATCATATACATTAACTTCTTTCTTTACTCCTTTTAAATCACTTTTTCTATCCAAAACATCGATTGCAAGATCTGTATGAATTTGATATTTTTCAAGATTAACTTCATGTTTCATATAATCACCCTTATTATTTTTAACATTTATGATTTTTTTATTTGATTTTTATAAGATTTTTTGCTAAAATACTTATGTATGTGTGAAGGGAGGAAATATATGCCAAATTTAAAGAATGCAAAAAAAAGAGTTTTAGTTATTAAAAAGAAAGAAAATGAAAATAATAAATTCGCTGCAACTATGAAAAATTCTATTAAAAAAGTTGAAAAAGCAGTTGCATCTAAAGATAAAGAAAAAGCTCAAGACGCACTAAAAGTTGCAATTAAAGCAATTGATAAAGCTAACGCTAAAGGAGCTACAAAATCTAACACTGCAGCTAGAAATAAATCAAGATTAACTAAGAAAGTTAATTCAATGGAGTAATTTGCTTCATTTTTTTTTATTATTCTGATATAATTAATTAAGGTGGTAATTATGAAAAAAATAGTATATTACTTTATATTCTTATGTTTAATAGTTTTAGCTGTAATTTATAGAGAAGATATTACAAATTATGTCACTAATAACATAATTAAACAAGAAAAAAGGCAAGAATTAAAATTAAATGAGTATTCAAAAAAGAAAGATTATGAATATGTAAAGATTACTAATGATTTTACTATTAACAATAGAAATGAATTAAGAGATATCTTTTATACAATTATTGATAGCGGAATGGATAATTTTAGTTTTTACTGTGATTCTGATTATAAGAGTTGTAATGATGATGTAAAAGAGTTCTTTAATGATAAAGATTCCTTATCTCATATTAATAATTTTGTTCATCCATATAACTCATTTAAAAACATTAAAATTAGTGTCTCAAATTATGGTAAAATTACTCTTGATGTAAGTCATATTTATACAATAGATGATATTAAAATCATTAATGAAAAAATTGATGAATTTATTAATACTAATATTAATGATGATATGCCTGATGCAGATAAAATTAAATTATTCCATGATTACATAGTTAACAACACTAAATTTGATACTGCTATTGAAACTAGTGAAGATAGATTAAACTCTAGTTCATATAATGCATATGGTCTTTTGATTAATCACTTGGCTATATGTGGTGGTTATACAGATACTATGGCAATATATCTAGATAAATTAAATATACCTAATTATCGTATTTCAACTGAAGAACATGTATGGAACTTAGTATATTTTGATAATAAATGGTCACACTTAGATGTTACTTGGGACGATCCTGTTACAAGTAATGGTGTAGATATGCTTATGTATGATTACTACTTTATTGATACTAATACACTTATTACTAAAGATACAACTCAACATAACTTCGATAGAAATATTTATAGAGAAGCACAATAAAACACCTTAATCGGTGTTTTTTTCATCATTACTATGAAGTTCTTTTATTTTATCTTCAATTTCTTTTCCATATTCAATAGAATCATCATATATAAATTCTAACTTAGGCATATGTCTTATTTCTATTCTATCAAATAAAGCATTTCTAATAAATCCACTAGATTGATTTAATGCTTTTAAAGTAATTTCTCTTTTACTATCATCTAATACTGTAAAATATACTTTTGCATAACTTAGATCGTTAGTTACTTTAGCAGCAGTTATTGTAACAAACTTAATATTTTGATTCTTAACTTCATATTCTATTACTTTACTTATTTCTTCAACAAAGGCATGATTTAATCTATTTATTTTATTATTCATAATATCCCTCTTTCATAATTATTATATCAATAATGAAAAGAAAAATCTAGGAATTTATCCTAGATTAGTTTAAAGCTGATTTATTTAGTGTTATGACTGGTCGCACACCTATTCCTGAACTATTGCAATTACCTTCATATTTATATGATGAATCTGAAATTACATATGCAGCACAATTCACACGATATACTTGTTCATTTTCACCAAAAAGCCAGTATTCCCCTACACGCCACCAATTATCTGACCGTTCACCTAATAATTGGATATAATTGAACTCATCATATTTTAATAATCTTGCTTTATTACCAGTCTCATCTTCAATTAAATCACTACTATGTAATTGATTACTTGCCCAAGCATCTACTATATATTTAATGTCACTAGAAGCATAATCACATGTACAGCCAGACCCTACCCTAGAACCATTTACATATCCACAAGTCTCACTACTATAATATGCTACTCCTCCATAACCATTTCCATCATAAGCAGTTCCAACAGAACCAAAGGTATATTTGTTAATATGTCCTGTTCCATATTGATTTACCTCATCAGTTGTTAATGGTTCTGCTTTTAGAAGTGTTACTATTGATTCTTTTATTCCTGAATCTTTAATTACATAATAATTTACTCCATTATAAACTACTTCATCTCCGACAGTATATGCAGTATATGTTGGTGATTTATCATTTCCATATGTATAGTCTACACTTCTTCCTCCTACTGTACATCCGGCTAAATATACACTTGAATCACTATTTAATTGTGTAGTTGCACATTCAACTTGATCTCCACTATATTCTATTGATAATTGTGATATATCCGTTGGAAAATCTCCATTATCTAGCAAATATGATGCAATTGCAAGTTCAACACTTCTTCCGTATGCATCAATACTATGTTTATCTGCTGATATTCTTGCTTTTCTTATTATATTCATAACAAGCGGTGTCACTATAAGTGCTAGTATTGCTAGTATTACTAGAACTGCTATTAATTCTATTAATGTAAATCCATTTTTTCTTTTCATAAACACACTCCTTTATCTTATATATTACCTTTATATTAAGTCTATCAAAAAAAAGACAAGAGTTATGCGTAATTTTCTAACTTTAAGTTAAATGAAAAGAAAATACTATTTATTTATTTAATGCTATTGCATTACGATAAAAAAATGTTATAATAACTATAGGATGTGATATTTAATGACTAGTATAAAGAGTAAAATATATTTAATTGCAATTGTTGATTTGATTTTTAATGACAATAATCAAATTAGTTTTGATGATTATACACTGGAATATGTAATGAATGAAAATAAATATAATCAACTTGAAATTGCTGTAAGATTAAAAAATAAAATAAATGGTAATGTTGACTGGGGAAATTTATATTATAAACCATATGACAAAGCTTCCAAGAATAATATTATTAATATGTCTGATAGTGAAAAAATTAATTTTGTGTTTGCCAAATATTTAGAAAATTTTAATCGAATGTATTTAAAATATGATGCTAATAATGCTATTGATTTAGATAATTTTTTTAAAAACAAATCTACTTATGCTGATGATGGATATCCAATAATATTACTTGGTGGAATGTTTCCAAATAAGGCTAAACCATTTATAAATCAAAAATATGATGAAACATTAAAACAACTTAAGAATATCATAAATGATAAAGAAAACATAAAAAATAAATAGTAAAAAAATGCGATAATATATCACATTTTTTTATTTCTAATAATATTTAACCTAGTAATTCATCTTTATCATTTAGTAATATGCTTAAATCATTAATTTTCTTATATTTAGTATTAGTTTTACCATAAATATCAATATCATTATTATTTTTATTAAAGAATATTGATATTCCACCTTTAGAATTCCACTCATCTAGATTATAAACTTTATCATCTATTAGAATGTTTCCTTTAGGATTTACCATATCACTTTTAGATATTTTAGTGGGAACTAAATGAATATTCATATCAATATTATTATTTCTTAAATATTTTACTTTTGCTATTCCTTCTTCTAAAGTACTTATCTTAGAGAGTAAATTTATATCTAATTTAGACTCTCTTAAATACTTAATTGAATTACTTATTACATCTGTATTACTAAGTAAATTATCCCAATTACAAGTTCTAATATATTCTTTTTTATCTACATTAATATCTTTTATTATATTATCAATAGTGGTATCAGTATCTAATATTACTCCATCAAAATCTATATATATTTTCATACTTCACCTATATATTTTAAATATTCTTCAAACATTTTGTAATGGCCTTCATGAAATTTATTTTCATTATGCATCTTAATAATTTCATCTTTTGTCGCATAGCAAACATCATCAACTTCTTCTTTTTGTATTTTAATATCATTTATATTTATATCTTTTTCAAGATAATACAAATCAAAGAATTGATCATTATGAGTAATTGTTTTGAATAAAATTGGATTATCTTTAGTAATGTCAATGCCTAATTCTTCTTTTACTTCTTCTCTTATTCCCTCTAAGCTAGTCTCACCAGCTTTAGGATGTCCACCAGTAAGTGCCCACTTACCACCTTTTCTCTCTACTCTTTTTTGAATCAAATACTTATCATTATTCTTAATTACAATGGTTACAATTAAGTAATAATAACCCTTTGGTACTTGTTCTCCTTTAATAAATGTTTTACCTGTTACTTGCTTGTTCTCATCGTATAAATCCCTATATTCTATCATATCATAACCTCCTAACTCTAGTATACGCGAAATATAGTACACTAAATAATTATTTATGTCAATACATTTACTAAAAAAGAATACAAAAATTTTGTACTCTTAATTATTTAAATACTTTAATAACTTCTTCATCACCATAAAGTGTATTATTACTATTACTTAAAATCGTATATTTTAATATATTTTCATTTATAAAATCATAAACGAAACCAAATTTATTTGTTACAATTTCATTATTATTTTCTACTTTATATTTTGTGATAATACATTCACATACTTCATCATCTAATTTTTTTAATTTAATTGCATAATTTTCACAATTATATAAAAACTTATGTCCTAAATCTTGTTTAATATAATGATATCTTGCGATTTTATTATTATCACTATCAACAAGTTTTAATATAGCTTTATTACCACTTTTAAAATATGTAAATGCTTCATATAGCTCTTTTGCACATATTATGTTATATTTCTTTTCTAAATCATTTAACACTATTATTCCCCCTAGACGGATAATATTATATCTATTTTATAAATTTTGTCAAACTGGACAAATAATAAAATAAATAGTATAATTAGTTAGTCGCAAAAAGGAAAGGAGGTTTATATGAAATTTTTTGAAAACAATGAAACTTTAGTGTATGCATTAGGTGGACTTGGTGAAGTTGGTAAAAATATGTATTGTTTCGAATGTGGAAATGAAATAATAATTACTGATGTTGGTATAACTTTTCCATCAGGAGAATTACCTGGCGTTGATTATATTATTCCAGATTTTACTTATCTTAAAAAAAATGAAAACAAAATTAAAGCTTTATTTATAACACATGGTCATGAAGATCATATTGGTGGAATTCCATTTTTATTAAGTTATATTAATATACCAGCTATATATGCACCAAACCAAGCAGTGGGATTAATAAGAAAAAAATTAGAAGATAAAAATATTAAATATAAAAATTTATATGTTTATACAGAACAAACAAAAGTTAAATTCAAAAACTTTAATGTAGAATTTTTTAGAACTACCCACTCTATTCCAGATTCTCATGGAATAGTAATTAATACACCAAATGGAACTATTGTAACAACTGGAGATTTTAAATTTGATCTAACTCCTATTGGGCCTATGGCTAATTTACATAAAATGGCTGAAATTGGGAAAAAAGGAGTTACACTACTTCTTAGTGATAGTACTAATGCGCTTAATGAAGGTATGAGTATATCAGAATCTAAGGTTGATGAAACTTTATCAGAATTATTTTTAAGACATGATGGAAGAATTATTATAGCTACATTTGCATCAAATATATATCGTTTAAAGCATATTGTAGATACTTGTAAAAGAAATAATCGTAAGATTGCAATATTTGGTCGTAGTATGGAGAATAATATTGAAATATCTTTAAAAGAAGGATATATTAAGCATAAAGAAATATTTGTAACTCCTGAGGAAGCAAATAGATTAGATTCTAATAAAGTATGCTTGCTTTGTACAGGATCTCAAGGTGAACCATTAGCTGCACTATCTAGGATTGCAAATGGAACACATAGACAAATTAAATTACAAGAAGATGATCTTGTAGTATTCTCATCATCAGCAATCCCAGGAAATGCATTAAGTATTTCTAAGACAATAAATAAATTATATTTACAGGGTGTTAAAGTATGTTCTAATACATCTTTAGCTGATATTCATACATCAGGACATGGAAAAAAGGAAGAATTAAAACTTATGTTAAGATTAATTAAGCCAAAATACTTTATGCCTTTCCATGGTGAGTTTCGAATGCTTAAAAGTCATGCTGATATTGCAATAGAATGTGGTATTCCAAAAGAAAATAACTTTATTTTAGAAAACGGTGATGTTTTATCTATTAAAAAAGGTAAAGTTCAAAAAAAAGGACATATTCAAGCTGGAGATATTTATGTAGATGGAAATCGCATTGGTGAAGTTAGTTCAGCTGTTATGCGTGAGAGAAAGACTATGTCTAACGATGGCATTGTTGTAATAATTGCTAATATTGATACATCTAAGAAAAAATTAATTGGTGATGTTAATATTACAACAAGAGGATTTGTATATGTTCAAGAAAATTATGAATTAATTAAAAAGTTAGAAGAAATTTCTACGAAAGTAATTTTAAATAGTATTAAAAATCACGTAATATTTAATGAAATAAAAGCTAACATGATTTTAGAACTTACAAATTATATATATGATGTAACAGGTAGAAGACCAATTATAACTCCTGTTATGATTGATATAAAAAAAGATTAAACTACAATTTATGTAGTTTTTTTCATTTATATATATTTAAACATATTTCGATATAATTTGTATATATTAATTATAGATATAATATTAGAAAGGAAATTTATGACTTTAAAAAAAGATAAGGTAATAAGTACATTGGGTATTATAGTATTTTGCTTTTTATTTCATTTTATGTATGAATGGTTTCCAAATAAGTTATTTGCACTATTCTTCCCTGTTAATGAATCTATATGGGAACATATGAAAATATTATTTTCTTCGATATGTTTTTATGGAATTATAGATTATATAGTATTATCAAAAAATAAAATAAGTGTTAATAATTTTGTATTTAATTTATTTATTACAGGAATAATTAGTATAGTTTTATATTTAATAATATTTTTACCTGTATATAATATTATTGGAGAAAATATGATTTTTAGTATTTCACTCATGATTATAGTTATAATAATATCTCAAATAATTAGTTATTTTGTATTAAAATCAAAGAGGGCTAAATATATAAACATAATAAGTTTTATTCTAATAATAATTACTTATATTATATTTGGATATTTAACATATAATCCAATTCATAATTATATATTTTTTGATAGTCATCATAATGTTTATGGTATTAATGATTATAATATTTAATATAATTTAACAGGTGATATAGTGCTTGTCTATCGTATTTCAACTGATGAATTTGAAATTAATGAATATAAAAAAAATAAAATTTATTATGAAAACAAATCAATTTTTAATATAAATAATAATTCTTTATATAAAGTAAATACTTTTATTATTTTCCACAAGATGCTTATGAAATTGCTAAACTTGTTCTAAATATAAATAAAAATATTAAGAATATCTCTATTTTAGAGTATAATCTTAATAAAAATGAGATATTGGATAAATTTGGTTTTGGTAATTATAGAAATCTAATGAGCAAAAAATATATTCCAGAGGATAAATTATATAAAATACATCCATACGAAAATAGTACTTATCCTGTATTAGAATTAAAGATGAATAATACAAATACAATTAATGTAACTAATAATATTTTTAAAATGAATATAAATAGTTTTATACCTGATGAATTAAATAAACTAAAGAAGTTAAGAGAATATATATTATATAAATTATATTTAGAAAAAGTTATGGATGACTTTAATATAAATTATCCACATGGAAGTGATGGATTAATGATAATTACTAAAGATAATAAGAATATAAAAAAACTTTATTTACCAAAAAAATATCAGAATTTAATTTGTTAATATTCTGATATTTTCATTTTTTCTTTAAATATTTTTTTATAGCTTCTATGTCACTATTAGTTTTAGATTGAAAACTTTTATCATCAACATTTGAATTATTATATATATCCATTATTTTATTTTTTAAAGAATCAAAGTCTATATTATCAGCACTATATCCTGTATCATAATATAAATTATTTACATTATTTATAAGATGTTTATAGTTATTATCTACAATATCAACTATTTTATTTTCATACTGAGACTCTTTTACGATTGCATAAGATTTTTTTTGTTCTAAATCTTTTATCTTACTTTTACAATCTTCAATTTCATTTTCTAAAAATATATTGGACAATTTTATTCCTTTTAATGCTTTTTTGCTTTTATATCTTTCTATAAAAGGATAAATTCCAAATACTGATATTCCCATACTAGATACTATAGTATAAAATATTTTTATAAATGCTGATTGGTTAGAATTAAAACATAATATTGCTCCTATAATTAATACTGCTAACAGTGCTATATCTTTAATAATATCCCATTTAAACTTTTTATCTAAATCTTTTTTAATTAAGTCTTTTACGTTTTTATTATATTCTATTTTTTCTTCTAAATACTGAATTTTTCCTTCAATTATAATCTTTTCACTACTTTCAGTGTTATTTAATATTTCTAAGTTATCTCCTAATATAACCTTTCCATTACTAATTACAAATTGTTTTTTCATAATAAAATCCCTCTTCTAGGGATTTATTATATATTTTAAATATATTTGTGTCAATATTGTTGATTAATTTTTTTTAAACTGTAATAATCTTTTATATTTATTCCTATTAATTTTATATTATCATTATTCATTAATCCATAATAAATATATTTATCATTTCTACTTTCAGCAATTCCATCTTTTACAATTCTATTTATATTTAACTCAACTAAATATAAATTATTAATATCTTTTATTCTAGATACATTAATATTATATACTTTTATTTCCATAAGTGCTTTTCTTCCAACAGATACTTTATAGCTACCAACTTTATAATTATCTTGTTCATTTTCACTATTATCATACCAAATAAATGATGAGTCACTATTTAAATATAATTTTGATTTTGTATCGTCCATAAATGTTGATACTGAATATGTATTATTTGATAAATAATCTTTTTGATTAAATAATTTATATGTAATATAAGAGTTAATTCCAATAATAATTAAAAGTGCGAGAATTGGAGCTAGAATATTTGTTCCTCCACTATATTTAATTCTCTCTTCAAGTTCAAATTTTGTTAATTTAGGATTTTTTTTCTTTATTGAACTAATTTTTCTATTGGCGTGATTTACATATAGCTTGTTAAATGTTAGTGAAAATACAATATTTAAAATAAACATTATAGTAGTATATACTATAAATAAATATATAGATAAATTATCAGGAACAAAATAAGAACCAACACTATATCCAATAGTTATTAATAAGATTAATAATCCAAGTAAATACATTTTTCTATATAAGAAATAATACATTCCTAGAAAAAATGTTGGAATTGAAAAAGTTCTTTTCATTATTTTTTTAGCATTTTTATCAATATACATTAAAAGTTCACTATTATCGCTTATTTGATAATCTGTTGTTATTTTATGATCTATAAGTCTATTACCACATTTAGGGCAAAAAGCTTGATTAGATACTACTTCTCCGCAATAAGGACAATTCATATGATCACCTACTATACATAGATTATAACATATTTATTTTATAAAAAAAAGAGTTATTCATATGGGTTTACATGTACCATACAATGTTTACACTCTTTAAAGTCATACTCTATTTTATCATGAACTTTTTCAGCTATTGCATGAGCATCTTTAAGTATCATATTACCATCTACTGCTATTTCTAAATCAATATAAGCTTTATTTCCAAACATACGAGTTTTTATATCATCTATTCTTTTAACACCATCAATACTCATAACATCTTCTTTTATTTTATTAATTTTATCGTTATCTAAAGATACATCCATTACTTTATCAAATGATTCTTTCATTATATCAAATGCAGATTTTATAATAAATATACAAATAACTATCGATGATAATGAATCTAAAAATTTATATCCTAGCATAGAACCTACTATTCCAATTAAGGCTCCTATACTTGATAATGCATCTGAGCGATGATGCCAAGCATCAGCTTTAAGTGATGAACTATTTAGTTTTTTTGCTGCTTTATAAGTATATCTATACATCCACTCTTTTATTACTATAGAAATAATTGCCGCACCTAGAGCGATTACTGTTACATCTACTTTATTATATGATTTTTCTATTAAACATTTAATACCACTATATCCAATATAAAAGCCTGTTATTATTAGTATAAAAGATAGTATGATTGCAGATAGACACTCATATCTTTCATGGCCATATTGATGCTTACTATCTGCTTGTTTTTTTGATGCATATATTCCTATTATAACTACAAATGTTGAAATAACATCAGTAAGTGAATGTATAGAATCACTAATCATAGCTTGTGAATTACCTATTAAACCTGCTATAAATTTTATTGTAGATAATAATATATTAAGTATGATACTTATAAATGATACTCTGTATGCTAAATCATTAAATTTTTTCATATACACCTCACGAGATAAAAAAAGCATTAATAAATATTATAATGCATTATTTTTTGTTTAAAATGCCTTTTAATTTTTCTAATCCTATTATAATTATTCCACCAATAATAAAGAATAAAATATTAAATGTTTTTATACTCATAGCACTTTTTGCAACTTTTAATGTAGTAGGTCCCATAATAATTGCATATACACTTCCAAGCATTAATCCTAGTACTAAATATATAGTTGCACTTCTAAATTTTTTTAAAGCATTTTTTAAAATTTTTATTATAGATAATATTCCTATAATTACTCCTAGTCCAAAGAAAATTAATGATGGTAAATATTCTAAATTAAAGTGAAGTACTTCTTTAATACCTGTCATAATTGATATATAAAGACCAAATATTAAAAGTAAAGTAGAACCTGATATTCCAGGAAGTACCATAGCGGATATAGCAACCATACCTGCAATTATAAGATATATAATTAATCCAAAGTTTAATTTAGTAATATCAACACTAGAATTAGATGATACTGGATTTAATATAGTTATTAATACTACTAAAACAATTCCTATTATAGTAAATATAATATTATAATATTTACCTTTTAAACATTCTTTTTCTTCTTTTATAATTAATGGAATTGCAAATATAACAAATCCTAAGAATAGTGAACTTATTATATATATATGCTTATCAAATAGGTTTGCTAAAACTAATGCGGCAAGTACCATACCAACTATCCAACCAATGCCAAGTTTAATTAAAAATTTTAAGCTTTCTATTTTTTCTTTTTTACTTCCATATATTAATGAATCTAAGGAATTTATAAATTTATCGTAAAATCCCATTATAAATGCAATAGTACCTCCTGATACTCCTGGAACACTATCAGCAAGTGCCATACATAATCCTCTTATAAAATTTATTATCATACATTCTCCCTCTATATAAATTATATCATTAATAAGAATATATGTAAATTATAAAAAAAAGATAGATAGTGTTTCTAAAGTGGGGATATTTGATAGAATATCCATTATAAACAAACAAAAATGGTTATTACCTAAAAAATGCTTTATAATTGAGTTGTTAGAAAACAATAGAAAGCAGGTAATAACCATATGAAAATTATATCATTAATTAACAATTTTACAAATAATTTTAACGAAACTTTTATTACAAAATTATAAAGAATAAAATATAAAAAATTAGAGCATACACTCTAATTATTAATTTTATTAAACTGTTTGTTAATATTAATTACAATATAAATATCTTTTGATTATCCCTTTAATCAAATAACTATAATACTTATTAACACAATATCTATTAATTCTAATGTCTAAATTATCAACAACAATATTATTAATACCATACTTACTAAGACTATATATATCTACTACACTTTCAATATAGTTATCAATACCATATAATACATACTTATTATTCTTTATAAATATAATTATATAATCATTATATAACTTCTTAAGTACTATATACCTACACTTCATAGAAATACTTATTTATCCTTCTTCTTATATTAATTTTACTACCATACTTAAAACCATAATAATAAGTATTAATAGAAGAAAAAACTTGTTTAAACTTAATCATATTATTACTATATAAATACTTAATTTCTTTTATTCTTTTAACTACTCTTCTTTTAGTACTACTATCTATATTTATAATAGTCTTATTATTAATAATTCTAAACCTATAACCCAAGAAATTAAAACCATATTTAATATTAGTAATCATACACTTCTTCTTATTTAATTTAAGTTTATAATATTTATCTAAGTAACTTTCTATCCATCTTTTTAACTTATATAAATAATCTTTACTTTCACTAAATAATATTAAATCATCCATATATCTTACATAATGTTTAACATGATAATCATGTATTATTTTATGGTCTAACTCATACAAGTAAAATATCGATAGAAATTGATTCGTCATCTGACCGATTCCAAGACCCTTATTATGATTATATAGTGGGATTTCTTTTACTTCTTCAATCCTCTTAGTTTTATTAATCTCTCTTACTTTTAATTTACTAATACATTCATTTATATAGATATTATTAGTACTATCTATAATATCACTAATTATTCTATATTCATTACTATCTAACTTACTTTTTAACAATCTTTTTAATACATCATGATCTATATTATAAAAGTATTTAGATATATCTAATTTAAGTACAAAGCAATTATCTTTATACTTATAATACTCTAAATACTTCTTTACTAACATAATACCATAATCTCTACCTAAATTCTTTCTAGTAGCCACATTTCTAAAATCTAGAAATCTTTCTAATTTAGGTATTAATATCTTTCTAGTAATTAAATGATTAACTATTTTATCACTAATACTCTGTGACATAATTACTCGATATTTAGGATATTTAATTAAAAATATATTATATTTATCAAAGATATAATTATCATTAATAACCTTATTATAAATACTTACTAAGTTCTCCATTTTAAACATTTCAAACTGATATATTTTCTTTTTATTTCTAGTATTCTTCTTAATCTCATTATATATATCTACAATATCACTAAATACTACTTCCACTTTTTATCCACCCAAGTATCATCTTCTTTATAATATCTAACTTAGTAATACCTATATTCATCTTCTTAAAACTAATATATTTCTTGTTATAACTAATCTCTAAATAATAATCTAACATACAAATCTTACTAATAATAATCTTTTGATTATTAATTCTATTATCAATAATATTAGTTAAAAATAGAAGTTCTAGTAAATCATAACTAGTAACTTCTATTCTATTTTTTAAATTAAAAGATGTTCTAGGATAATTAACAAGTAAAGTATCTATATAATTTATAAAGTCTTTTACATTATTAATAACATTAAATCTATCTTTATTCATAAACACCTAATAAACTCTACTACTTTATTCATATCTTCATCTGACAAATTAATTAATTTATTAATAATACCTTCCATATTCTTATTATCATTAAAAGACTTTATACCTATATCATAATACTTATCATAATTATTTCTACTAAATACTTTTTTATCTTCTTCTATATCATTAACTATTACAATATAATTAACCTTACAACCATCAAGCTTACTAGTTACCTTACCTAATGAATTAGTAGGAAAACCTACCTTACCATTTACAATCTTATAATTCATCAATCCATGAACAACATAAGCATCATCATTGTAAGCACAATAAAACTTACCCTGTTTTCTTAATCTTACACACCTCTTAATATTTACATCTCCTTAATATAATTTATACACCAATAGTAACTAGACGTATCTAGGCACGTATGTATACTAACTTCTGCCATAAGGCAAGGTTAAACTTTGTCAGTAACATATTCTAAATACAACCTTAATCATATATAACTAAAAATTTACTGGCTTGGACGAACGCCATTAGAGTTAGTGACGTTGTTGTTGTTGTTGTTGACATTGCCCGAATCGCTCAGATTGAACGCGTTATTCGAACCCGCTGAATTAGGCGACAAATTTCCTTCAAGCTTAACCTACAATTAATTTACCACTACCATTTTTATCAGTTTTTATAATAACATTTATAATACATGAATCATCGGCGGGCGGGCGTTGACCTAAAGGCACAACAGCCGCCATAATCCCTTCGACTATAATTTCAAGCGATAAGGACTCTGTTCCGTTCCTTCACCTGAATCTATTTTGATACTAGATACTAGATACAGACTTGGACGAACGCCAAAAGAGTAAGTGACGCTGAAGTAGCCGACAAAACCCGAATCAAGCAGACTGAACGCGCCATCCGAGCGGCCCGAAAGAGGCGATAAAAGCCATTGAATAGAATTACTATTTGTATTGAATATCCATCCATTTGTTTTTCCAGATGAACCATCACAATCATATCCATCTGTATAGCAAGTGTTATCTACTCCTAATGCATAAGTATAGCTATTATCACTTGGATACATTAACGCTATTTTCCCAGTCCATGATGTACTTCTACCACTATATACTGTTGTTCCTCGTTCAAAATTATAGTAATCTTCCCCTTTTAAATTATCATATACAGAACTTCCTCCTAAATAGTATTTAGTATTTGCAACCATACTCTTACTTGTAGCATCTAATCCATTATAATAATCTCCATTTAAATATGTATTTAGTGTTGCAGTTGACCATTCATTTGCACCTTTTGAATCCCAAGGCATATCACTTGATAGTTTTTCATTTCTAACTATCTTTATCCTTTGTTCCCTGTTACCATTTCCATCTTCTACGGTGAATATACCAATTATTCTCCATAATTCATCATTAAATGTTACATAGTTTTTGGGATTTGCGCCTATATATCTGTAATCAGTTACTTCATAGTTTTGTTGAGTAGTTGCAGGATGGGTAAATGTGTACATCTCTCCTGTATTACCTGCAGAATAACTTGTTACAGAAGCACCATTTGCTTTAGCAAGCAATTCTTGAACAGCAGGAACAACTATCTCTCCATAATGGTAATATCCATCTTCTTCAGTTTCACTTGTTACACTAGCATTATTTACTTTGCAATTAGTCATGTAGATAGTACCATCATAATTAACTGTAACATCACATGATACTGGTTTACCTTTGTAATCTATTGTTAAAGTTGTATAATCTTCTACTGGATTACCATTTGTATTAAAGTATGCAAGTGAAGCAGTCTTTAGAGCATCTCCATACATATCTACATACTCTTCATTTGTTAAATCTCTTGTACCATAATGATACCATCCATCTTCAGTAGATGAATCTTTAACATCTACATTATTTACCTTACACTCTGATAAATATAATCCTCCATTTTCTTTCATAGCCATTACATTACATACTACATTAGAACCACTATACTCTATCTTAAGATTAGGTAGTTGTTCATTGGTTGGAAATGTACCTGTATCTAGTAAATATGATGCAATTGCTAACTCTACACTTCGCCCGTAAGCATCTACACTTCTTTTTCTCGCACTTATTTTTGCCTTTCTAATTATAGACATTACTAGTGGTGTTACGATAAGTGCAATGATTGCCATAATAACTAATACAGCTATTAATTCAATCAACGTAAAACCACGTTTTTTAACCTTAGTCATTCTATCACTTTCCTTTCCTTGACTAACTACTACTTGAAAAGATTATATAATGGAAACCATTAATTATATATTCCCTACTCTTATAGTCTACATATATTGTACCAAATTTCTA
>CAMKGA010000025.1 GCA_946412015.1 uncultured Caryophanales bacterium | reverse complement strand
AAACCTCCTTAACATCAAACTTGTGCCTTATAGACACAGTTAAGTTAAAAAGGTCATTACATCAGGTGATGGTAGTGAACAAAATCCGTATCAGTTTCAGTTATAGATATGTTATATTTTGTAAATGATTTTGCATTAAACTAGTTTTTTTCATATATTAAAAATATTTTCATAAATTTAATTAGAGGAGATGTTTATGAAAATAATATTACCATTTAAAAAAGATGTGTTGCTTAAAGATAATGTTTATGAAATTACTAGTATTTCACTTGAGAATCAATTATCTGTTAATGATTATTTAGTTCAAGGTACTTTGTATGTCACAGGAGAGTATAGAGTATCAGATGCATCAAATACAGTTTTGCCTTTTAATTTAGATTTACCTGTATCTATTTCACTTGATGATAATTATGATACTAGTTGCGCTAAATGTGATATAGATGATTTCTATTATGAGATTATTGATAATCAAAAAATATCTATATCAGTAGATATTAGTGTAGATAGATTAAAACAAAAAGAGATTATTGATAATAAAAGAGATATTAATGTTATAGAAGATAGATGTATTGATATTGATGAAGAAATTGATAATAAGGTTATTGAAAATAATATAATAGATAATGATAAAGAGAATATAAAAGAAATAAGTAATAAAGAGGTAAAAGAAAATAATATAAATTCACTTTTTGATAATTTAGATAATAGTGAGAATTATAAGTCTTATTTAATATATATAATAAGAGAAAATGATACTATAGATAATATATTAGAAAAATATAATGTAGATATGGATATAATTAAAGAATATAATGATATTAGTGATATTAAAGTAGGAGATAAAATAATTATTCCGTCTAAATGATTGAAATAAAACAGTTAATTAAAAGAAATAATATAAAAGTATTAAGTTATAGAAAGAGTAATAATAATATAATTATATCTAATGAAAAAAATAAATATATTATAAAAAGAGGTACATATAATAAAAAGATAATGGAATATTTAAATAGTAGGGGTTTTAATTATTATCCTGATATATATGATTATAATAATAATTATCAACTTATAAAATATGTAGAGGATAGTAATATTCCAAATGAAAAAAAGATTAATGATTTAATAAATGTTGTTGCTTTACTTCATAAAAAGACTTCTTTTTATAAAGAAGTAGATGAGGTTGAATATAAAAAATTGTATGAGGATTTACTTAATAATTGTAGTTATTTAAAAGAGTATTATAGTGATTTAATATCAATTATAGATAGTAAAGTATTTATGAGTCCAAAAGAATATTTACTTGCATCAAATATAACACTAATTTTTGATAGTATTAATTATTGTGAGGTGCAAATAAATAAATGGTATGAAATGATAAATAAGAAAGAAAAAACACATAGAATGCGTGTTTGTGTTATTCATAATAATTTAAATTTAAAAAATTTTATCAAGGATGATAAAGATTATTTAATAAACTGGGATAAGTCTAAAATAGATATGCCTATATTTGATTTATATAAATTATATTTAAGGTGTAATAATGATTATGACTTTATCGAGATATTAAAAAATTATGAAAAGATTTATCCTATAATAGATGATGAATTAATACTTTTATATATATTAATTAGTATGCCCAGTATAATAAATTTTAAAAAAGATGATTATGAAACTTGTATAAGTATTAATAAAGAGATAAACAAATTATTAAAAACTAGTAATCTTATTAAGAATTATAAAAAATTACCATAGACATTTAAATAGAGAAAAGAAGCAAATAATAGCAAATAGAAATATTAAAAATACATTGAATCTTGATATTATTATTAGTGTAAGTAGTATTTGATAAGAAAGTAGAATTAAAAATATAAAGGCAATTATCCACCAAATAACATTACCACAAAAAAATTTCATAATACCACCTATAATAATATAATAAAAAAATATCATATTAAGTAATTAATTTGTCATAGTTTATTTTAATTCTTTCTGTAATTATTTTGCACTTTCTATCTATTTTAATTATTTCTTTAATTACTTTTTTTATTTTTCTTCTTTTTATAATAAAACAAATATAGTTACTATATGTAGCTATTTTTTTGTTTTTATAATATTCTTTTATTATATTAATATTATCTGATTTAATAATAATTAAAATATTTCCAAGTGCAATTTTTTCTTCTAAGATACTTCCTGTATATGATCCTACTATAGAACCTGTTATAAAACATATTATTTTAAATATATCTTTATTTATATTTGTAATTATTATACCAATAACTAAAATCCATAGTGTTGCAACCATACCTTGAAGTAGTGCACCTAATTTTTTTTTACCATTAGCTACTACAATAATTCTAAGAGTTGCAAGTGTATTTTCAAGTATTTTGGATATAAATATATAAAGATATATCATATAATCACCATTATTATAATTATCATATTAAAATATATTTATACATTTAAAATTAGTTATATATTTTTTTATTTTACATATATTTTATTAGGTGAGTAGATGAAAATAGGGGATTATGTAACTAGAAAGTCATATAATAATGATATTATATTTAAAATAATAAATATTGATAATGATATATATTATTTAAAAGGAGTCAGTGTTAGACTTTGTGCAGATAGTAATATTGATGATCTTGTTTTATGTGACATAAAAAGAGATATAGAAGAAAATCGTGCGTTTTTAGATAAGATTAAAGATCATAAATTAGAAAGAGGAGATTATTTTTATTTACCTGGTAAGATATTGCATTTAGATGGTGATAAAGATTATTTAGAAAAATGCTTAAAGTATTATGAAGATATTAATATAATGGCCATGGGAGTTGTACTCAATGAAAAAGAAATGCCTGATAAAATATATGATTTATTAAATACATATAATCCAAATATATTAGTTATTACAGGACATGACGCATATTATAAGAAAAAAGGTGGAATAAATAATTTAGATGCATACAAAAATAGTAAAAATTTTATAGATACTGTTAAGAATGCAAGAAAATATGAAAATTCTCATCAAAAATTAATTATTATAGCTGGAGCATGTCAATCTGATTATGAAGATTTAATAAAAGCTGGTGCTAATTTTGCATCAAGTCCAAAAAGAATAAATATTCATGCATTAGATCCTGCTATTGTTGCTTCACGTATGAGTATGTCTGATATTAATACTGAAATTAATTTAAAAGACATAATAGAAAATACAAAATATGGATCAGCTGGAATAGGTGGAATTATTACTAAAGGTACTATGTATAGGGGTTATCCAAGATGACAATATATGAAATTAAGAAAAAACTTAAAAAAAATATTGGTCATGATGTATATATTAGGTACAATTTGGGTAGAAATAAACATGAGGATTATAAAGTAAAAATTAAAGAATTATATGATCATATTTTTATAGTTGATAGTAAACTTGGAATAAAATCATTTAGCTATAGTGATATTATGACTAATACTATTCATATTGACTATTAATTCTTTAAATGCTATAATTCTCATATGGGGCCGTCTAGTTTCGACGGGTATGTATGAGTATAGATTGCAAGTCGGAGGTGCACGTTACGCACAAAAGAAAAATAACTGGAAACAGAATTAAAAACGCATTTGCTAAACTTTTCGCAAGAAACAGTGTAGCTTTCGCCTAATTTAGATTATAGGTATGCACTTTCTATTAGTTTTTCCTAAGAATTATTAGAAGGTTCGATTATTTAGGATATATTATAATATAGCTTAGTTATTATAATGAATTTTTATAAGCTTGAATTAAGTTAATTTGTTAATTTTTATAACTTAGTTGACTTTATAAATTAACTAAACTTGTAGACGTTTATATGTTTATATATTCGGACAGGAGTGCAATTCTCCTCGGCTCCACCAAAGAGTTAATACACGCACATCTATTGTAGATGTGCGTTTTTCTTTATTTAAAATAAGTTCATGATATTTAATATTATGTTTTTTTCTGTTAGGAAGTAAAAAAATTAAAATGGATACTGAGATTTTAAAATTTCTTTGTCAATTTAAGAATAAATTAGTCTACTATGTGATATAATTATATAAAGGATTGTAGGTGAATTTTTGTGGATATTAATTCAATAATAAATAAAGTTGCTATTAGAATTCCAGCTTTAGAAAAAATTATATATCAAATAGCATTTGAACATATTCAAAGCTGTAATGAAGTTGCATTTATGCAGGGAAAAACAATATTTTATACTGATAGATTGTTCTTGGATTATTCTGATGAGGAGCAAGCTTTTGTTATAGCACATGAAGTCATGCATTATTTGTTTCATCAAAAAAACAAATTGATGGACTTGTCAAAATATGATGAAGATTTAGTAAACTTTGTAGAGGATGCGCAAATTAATCAACTGCTAATAAAATTAGGTTTTATAGCTCCTGAAGGTGTTGTGTTGTTAGAAGATGCAATGAATTATGAATTTGAAGATTTATATGATAAACTTTTACCTATGAAAAGAGAATTTTTAAGTGATAATAATTGGTCAAAATATACTAATGTAACTGATATTTTAAATAATAATCAGGAATTAAAAAAATAAAAGTTGTAAATATGTTCTCCATCCTTGTTTATCATATTATAATTAGTTTATCAAATAGTGATGAATTTTAGGTATGTTAAACCTCTTTAACACTCACACAAATTGACTTTAACTATTGAATTGCAATAGTTTTTTATTTGTAATAAAATGATATACTTGATTTTAACATTACTTTATGTTACAAAATACAACACAAAAAGGAGGATTATTATGGAAGAGATGGAAAATGTAGATGACTATAGTAAAGGAAATGTCTTTGATTATGATGTTGATTATTTTGAAAGTTCAAATTTTTATTTTATATTTGATGACGATGATTTAATTGGTATGGGAGAAGTAAGACATAATTTAAAACCATTAGGAAATAAAACAATAGGACATATTGCTTGTGGTATTAGACCTTCTAAGAGGAAACAAGGATATGCATTAAAAGCTACAGAAGCTATGCTAGAAAAATTAAAAGAAGATGGGGTTAAAGAAGCAGTCGTTTGCCACTATTCTGAAAATCAAATTAGTCCAAAAATTATAGAAAAATTAGATTTTAAATATAGAAACAGCATGATTTCAAAAGTAAGTAATAAAGAAATTAAATGCTACACAAAAAAATTATAATGTATGGAGATGATTTAATTGAAATTAATTATAAATGCTGACGATTTTGGATTAAGTAAAAGTATTACTGACGGAATTGTTGATGGTATACTTGGTGGTTATATTACTAGCACTACTATTATGGCTAATATGGATTATGCAGAGTATGCAATAAAACAAGCTATAAAGAATAATATTAATTGCATTGGATTGCACATTAATTTAACAGTTGGCATGCCAATTATTAAAAATAATAATCTTACTGATAATAATGGAGTATTTTTATATAATAAAATGCAAATAGAAAATGAAAAATTAACTTATGAAGATGTATATAATGAAATAAATGCTCAAATAGAAAAAATAAAAGAATATAGCAATGATAAAATTAAAATTGATCATTTAGATTTTCATCACCATTTATTAAGTAGTGATATTATTAAGAAAGCTGCACTTGATATTGCAAAAAATTTGAATATTCCTGTTAGAAAACAAAATATAACTGATTACAAATGCCCAGATATACTATATAAAGACTTTACAATAAATAATGTTAATATCGATAATTTAAAAGAGATGATTTCAAAATATAATAATAAAGATATTGTTGTTGAAATTATGACTCATCCTGGTTATGTAGACGAATATACAAAAAGTATTACTAGTTATTTAGATAGAGAAAAGGAGTTAAATGTTTTAAAAAATGCTAAATTAAAAGGTTTATTTAATGATATTGAATTAATAAGTTTTTCGGATTTTTAAACAATAGTATTTATGCAATTATAATGCATATACTATTTAATTTTTTTTGTATACAAATATTATTGAGACATGATATAATAATTGTAATATAGAGTTAGGAGGATTATATGAAATGGGAAGAAAAACTAAATAAATTTATCGATAGTTTTGAATACATTGATGATGTAGTTGGAATACTTGTATGTGGTAGTTATATAACAGGAAGTCCTACTAAGCATTCTGATTTGGATGTGCATTTATTATTAAATGATAAAGTTAATTATAGAGTAAGAGGTAATAAAATAGTTGACGGGTTATTGATTGAATATTTTGCTAATCCTAAAAGTCAAATTATAAAATATTTTGAAGAAGACTATAAAAATATAAGACCCATGTCACATACACAGTTTATAACTGGGAAGATAATAATGGATAAAACAGGAGATTTAAAGAAATTAAAAGAAAAAGCAAAGAATATGCTTAAAAATAATTATGAAGATATAGATACTAGTATTAGTGATATGGATAAATATGCAATGTGGGATATGTTAGATGATTTAAAAGATATATATGAAACTGAAAGAGATGATTTTGATTTTATATATTATTGTAATTTAGATAGGCTTATATGTATTTATATGAGACATATTAAATATCCATATAATAAGAAGACAATATTAGGTAATATAGTTAGTGAAATAGTAAGAAAAAAATATTTATTAAAAGAATTACCAGATTATGATATAAAAGAATTAATAGAATATTGTATAACTGTTAAAAATAAAGAATCGAAGATGAGATGTTATAAAAAGTTAACTGAAAAAATATTTGATATTGTTGGTGGATTTAGTATTGATAATTTTAAATATAAGAGTGATATAGAAAAGTAGGTGATTATATGGATGTTGTTTTAGAATTTTTTAAGGGTATAAAATATGAAAAAGTAGTAGGGTCTATTGTTATAGTTATAATAGCTATACTTATTTATAAGATTGCTACATATATACTAGGGAAAAGTGAAGCTAATGATAAATTAAAATTATTTACTAGTAATAAGGGTAAAACATATATTAAACTTATGAAAAGTATAATTAGATATGTTATTATGATATTAACAGGATTAATTATATTACAAATTAATGGGGTTAATGTTAGCTCCGTTTTAGCTGGAGTAGGAATTTTTGGAGTAGTGTTTGGTTTTGCTATTCAAGACTGGCTTAAAGATATAATTAGAGGAAGTAGTATTATATCTGATGATTATTTTAAAGTTGGGGATATAGTAAAATATAATGATATTGAAGGTAAAGTATTAGTAATTGGTCTTAAAACTACAAAGATAAAGGATATAAAGACTAGTAATATTATTTCAATTGCAAATAGAAAAATAGAAGAGGTTGAAATAGTATCTAATTTAATATATGTAAGAATTCCAATGTCATATGAAGTAAAGGTAGAAAAAGCAGAAAAGGCTGTTGATGATATATTAAACTTAATAAAAGGTAATAATAATGTTAATGGTTGTAGATATTTAGGTATTACAGAACTTGCTGATTCAAGTATTCAGTATTTAGTTGAAGTAACTTGTAATCCTCAGAATAAATTACAAGTTAGAAGAGATACTATAAAGTCTATTGTACTTGGGCTTGATAAAAATAATATTGAAGTACCTTATACACAAATTGATATACATAATAAATAGGAGGGATTATGTTTGATTTAAAAGGAAGAGTTGCAGTAATTACTGGTGCAAGTAGTGGACTTGGTAAACAGATAGCTACATCTTTTGCAAGTCGTGGTGCAAATTTAGTAATACTTGCAAGAAGAATTGAAAGATTAGATAAATTAAAAGAAGAACTTGCTGATTTAGATATAGAAGTATTACCTATAAAGTGTGATGTTACATCAACTACTGATATTGATAATGCAATAAATTTTACAGAAGAAAAATTTGGTAGAGTTGACATATTGGTTAATTGTGCTGGTGCATCAAAAGATAAAGGTGTATTAGACATGGATGATGATGAATGGGATTTTACTATAGATACAGATTTAACTTCAGTATTTAAAATGACTAGAGCATTCGGAAATTTAATGAAAAAAAATAATTATGGTAGGATAATTAATATTGCATCTATGTATGGACTTGTTGGAAATACAGAAATTCCAACTATTGCATATCATTCATCTAAAGGAGGCGTTGTAAACTTTACAAGAGCAGCAGCTGCTGAACTTGCAAAATATAATATAACAGTTAATTGTATATGTCCTGGATATTTTTATACAGAGCTTACAACAGATGTTTTAGATACAGATTATTTTAAAGAATTTGCAAAAACACACGTCCCAATGGGAAGATATGGAAAAGCAGGAGAGTTAAATGCTGGAGTAATATTTTTAGCAAGTGATGAAGCAAGTTATGTAACTGGTGCTATTTTACCGATAGATGGCGGATATACGTGTGTTTAAAAGTTGGATTTTTCCAATTCTTTTTTAGAAACAAAGTTATTTTAATGTTATAATATAAAGAGATTAGGAGGATATATGAAATTAAATAATGGAATAGAAATACCGCAAATTGGTTTAGGAACATTTATGTTAGAACCGCATGATGCAGAAAATAGTGTAAAAAATGCATTAGAGATAGGATATAGATTAATAGATACAGCTAATGCTTATGTTAATGAAAGAGCAGTAGGTAGAGCAATAAAATCATCAAGTGTAGATAGAAAAGATATATTTTTATCTACTAAATTATGGCCTAGCGAATATGAAAATGAAAATGCTATAGATGAGACTTTAGAAAGACTAGGAGTTGATTATATAGATTTATTATTTTTACACCAACCAGCAGGTAATTATATTAAAGGTTATAAAATGCTTGAAAAAGCATATGAACAAGGAAAGATAAAAGCTATTGGAATATCTAATTTTGAAGGAAAATATATCGATGAAATACTTGATATTTGTAAAATAGAACCACAAGTTATTCAAGTAGAGGCCCATCCATATTTTCATCAAGATGATTTAAGAAAAATTACTGAAAAAAAAGATATTAAAATAATGAGTTGGTATCCATTAGGGCATGGAGATTCTAATTTAATAAATGAAGATGTATTTAAAAAATTAAGTGAAAAGTATCATAAAACTAAAGCACAAATAATATTAAAATGGCATATTAATATGGGATTTATAGTAATACCTGGGTCTAAGAATGTTGAACATATAAAAGATAATTTTGACATTTTTGATTTTGAATTAACAACGGATGATATGAATTTGATTAATTCAATTAATAAGAATAAAAGATATTATATTAGAACTTTAGAACAATTAGAACATTTTGCTAACTTTAAACCACATTATGAAAGTAAATAATTAGTATTATGAAAAAGTATTTTATTATAATTATTTTATGTGTAGTTATAATTACAGGTTGTAGCTTTAATAATAAAAAAAATTATACTAAGAGGAAAAGAAAAATGATTAATGATAATTCTATAGTAATTAATATAAATAATAAAGATTATTCTGTTAATTTAGAAAACAATGAAACTGTAAGACAATTAATAAAAAGATTACCACTTAAACTAAAGATGGATGATTTAAATGGTAATGAAAAATATGCTTATTTAGATACTTCACTATTAGCAAATAAAGAAAGTATTAATCATATAAATGCTGGAGATATAATGTTATTTGGTGATAATTGTTTAGTAATATTCTATAAATCTTTTGATACTACTTATAAGTATACTAAAATAGGACATATAGATAATCTACCTAATTTAGATAATAGTAGTATTAATGTAAAATTAAGAAAATAAATATTTTACTAGCAATTTTTTATATACTATTAACAGAATTTTAAAAACATATATAAATTTAATTATTTATAAGTAAGTCTATTGTAAAAAACTTACTTATTTTTTTATATCTATATAAGTAATACTTATAAACTATATAACTAATATATATTTTACTTATTGTTATACATTTCATAAAATTTAATTGGGAGGTGTATTATGTTTAATAATTTAAACATTGTAATAGGAATAACAGGGGGTATAGCTGCTTATAAGGCATGTGGGATTATTAATTATTTAAAAAAGGAAGGCGCTAATGTTGATGTCATTATGACAAATAATGCTTGTAAATTTATAACACCACTTACAATTGAGACATTATCAGGAAATAAAGTAGTATGTGATATGTTTGAAACTCCAGATTATATAGATGTAAAACATATTAGTCTTGCTAATAAAGCTGATTTGTTTTTAATTGTTCCTGCAACTGCAAATATAATTGGTAAGGTCGCAAACGGAATAGCTGATGATATGCTATCAACAACAATCATGGCAACAAAATCAAAAGTCGTATTTGCACTTGCTATGAATAATGGAATGTATGAAAATAAAATTGTACAAGATAATATTAAAAAATTAAAAGAATATGGATATTATTTTATAGAACCGGCATATGGGCACTTAGCATGTGGAACTAACGCAAAAGGGAAACTTGCTAAAAGTGAAGATATTATAAATTATGTGAAAGTTTTGGTGAAATAGATTATATGAAAATAATTATAACCGCAGGTGGAACTAGTGAAAAAATAGATAATGTAAGAAAAATTACAAATTCATCAAGTGGAAAGTTAGGTTTTATTATTGCAAGTGAGATTATAAATAATATAGATGATGTATTTATATATTATATTTGTTCTAAAAATTCATTTAGACCAAGTAATAAAAGGGTTAAAATAATTGAGGTAGATAGTGTATTAAAATTAAAAGATACTGTTATAAATTTATTAAATGATAACGATATTAATTATTTTGTTCATTCAATGGCCGTATCTGATTATATGACTAATTACATTACAAATATAAGTAAAATAAAAGAAAGTATTATTAAATATAATAATATTGATATAAATCCTAATTTAATAGAAAAGATTGAAGATAGTAAAATTTCTTCTTATGAAGATAATTTAGTAATTGTATTAAAAAGAACACCTAAAGTAATATCACTAATAAAAGAAACGAGTCCTAAAACTCATTTAATAGGTTTTAAACTACTAGATAATGTTAGTGAACAAGATTTAATTAATACTGCAAAAAAATTAAAAGAAAAAAATAAGTGTGATGTAGTTGTAGCTAATGATTTAGCTGATATAAAAAATGGATGTCATAAAGCATATATAATAGATGATAATAGTATATATAATGCATATGGAAAAGAAGATATTGCAAAAAAATTAGTAAGGAGAATTAAATATGGAAAATAGAATTTTGTTTGTTGGTGGAAACTTTGATTTAAGCGGAGGAAAAAGATCTAAAATTGTTGATTTATTTAGTAAAAATTTACCCAATGTAACACTATATAATGGTGGAAATTATAATGAACTTGAAAAAATTATTCAAAAAGTAAAAGATTACGATATTGTACTTTGGTGGGCAAATGTTTCTAATGATTTAAATAAAATAAGAAATGTTAAAGAAATAAATAATAAAGTAATGTTAGTATCATCAAAGAGGAATAATGGTGAATATGAATTTCAAGAATTAATTCAAAAATCATTAGCCATAAAAGCAAATTTAACTGTAGAATTTTCAAATAAAGATGGTTATTATCATATGAGATTATTTGATCCACTTGGGAATGTTTGGTATGATGGGGTTAACATTAATGAATGTGCTTATGCTTTATTAGATAGACTTAATTTTATAAAGAATGTAACTAGAAAACCAACTATTAAATCAGATGAAAATTATGACAATTTAAAACAAATAGCTTTAAATAAAACAGATTTTTTAAATATTGTAAAGGATTATGCATATAAGTTTGCAGATATTATGAATCTATCTAATTATATAGATAGATTCTTAGGTAATGCATCATTTAGATGTCAAAGAGGATTTCCATCATTTAGAGATAAAGATTATATATTTGTAAGCAAGAGAAATGTTAATAAAGAATTTATTAGTATAGATGACTTTGTACCTGTATATTTAAAAGATAATAAAGTATATTACTCATCTTGTAATAAACCATCAGTAGATACATACATTCAAGTTAATTTATATAAGATATTAAAAAATATAAATTATATGATACATTCACATTGTTATATTAATAATGCACCATTTACTAAATGTGCTATACCATGTGGTGCATTAGAAGAAGTAGATGAAATATTAAATTTAATTAAAGATAAATATAATGGTGACTATGATAGAGATTTTTATTTAATAAATTTATTAGGACATGGTAGTATTATGATGAGTGGT
The DNA here is from genome assembly GCA_946412015.1 of uncultured Caryophanales bacterium. Taxonomy (GTDB): domain Bacteria; phylum Bacillota_I; class Bacilli_A; order RF39; family UBA660; genus RUG12438. Next base: position 14,748 of record CAMKGA010000025.1, on the reverse strand, counting down.
GATGTATCTAAGTTAAAAAATATGGATATTGTATCAAGAACAATACCTGAAAATCAATATGATAAGGTATTAATTAGAAAAAAATAAAAATGACTTATTATTTAATTTAAGTCATTTTTAAATATGTTTTTAATACAATTAATTACTATTTTTGTCATTACATTATAATCCATTTTATCATGATTGTGATAAATTACCTCATGACATAAATTATCAATCATAGATATTGCAATATGAGCTTTTTCAAAAAGATTATTATCTTTAAAGTTTTTACTAAGCAAAAAGTTTTTAATTTTATAAGTCATTTCTAATTCTTTTTTATAATAATATTGTGCTATAAGTTTATCTGTATGTATCATTGCTGTAATTTCTTCATGAGCAATTTTAGATACTTTATGATTTTCAATATAGTAATTGATAATATTATTAATAAAAATTTCAAAATCATTTATATCAAAATCAATATTTTGATTATTTAAAAATGGAAAGAATATATCATCACCATATTTATTTATAGCTTCTATAAAAATATCGTGCTTATCTTTAAAATATTGATATACTATTCCTGTTGAAACGTTTGCATTTTTTGCAATTTCTTTAGTATTAGTATTGTAATATCCATATTTACATATCAATTCTAATCCAGATTTAATAATTTTTTCTTTCTTTTCAATAGCTCTTGGTTGTTTAGGATTTCTAATACAATCCATATAATCACTTCCTAAAAAGATTATATCACAATATGAATATAATTTCATATTTTTGTTGACTATTATAAAAAATAAGAATATAATTAAATATGAAATGTATTTCATATAGAAGGTGATAATATGGAAGAATTTATAAAATTAAAAAATATAAGAAAAGAATATCAATTTGCTACCTTAAAAGTTTTAGGTTTTGAAGATAAAAAAATAAAGAAAATATTTATTAAACAAAATAATTGGATAGCAATTATATCTATTATATTTGGACTTCCAATGGGCTTTTATTTAACTGATTGGTTGTTTAAAACAGCAATAGAAGAACATTACGATTTTGGAGCAAGTATAACTTTAAAAACTTATATAATATCTGCATTAGGAACATTTGTTGTATCATATTTAGTATCTAAATTTCTGTCTAGAAAAGTTAAAAATATAGATATGGTATCTAGTTTAAAAGGAAATGAGTGATTATATGAGTGTATTTATTTGTTTGATAATTCCTTTTATAGGAACTTCATTAGGAGCTGCTTTAGTATTTTTAATGAAAAATAAAATTAATAATAAGCTTGAAAAAATACTTTTAGGTTTTGCATCAGGAGTAATGGTTGCAGCTTCCTTTTTTTCATTATTATTGCCATCAATAAAAATGGCAGAAGATGCAAATATTATTTCCTGGCTACCAGCTAGTTTAGGCTTTATTTTGGGAATACTGTTTTTACTTCTTTTAGATAATATTATTCCGCATCTGCATATAAAAAGCAAAGAAAAAGAAGGTCCAAATTTAAAATTAAAGAAAACTACTATGATGGTTTTAGCCGTAACTCTTCACAATATTCCAGAGGGAATGGCAGTAGGAGCTATAGTGGCTGGATTTCTAAGTAATAACTTAATTACTATTATGAGTGCTATGTCATTATCAATTGGAATTGCCATTCAAAACTTTCCAGAGGGTGCAATTATATCAATGCCACTAAAAGAAGAAGGAATGAAAAAAAGTAAATCATTTTTATGTGGAGTATTATCTGGTATTGTTGAACCAATATCTGCTTTAATAACTATTTTAGCAACCTCGCTAGTATTACCAATACTTCCATATATATTATCATTTGCTGCAGGAACTATGATATATGTTGTAATAGAAGAATTAATTCCAGAATCATAGGTAGGAAAGCACTCCAATATGGTTCCAATTGGTTTTTCATTAGGATTTGTACTAATGATGATACTTGATATCGCACTTAGTTAGGAGGATTTATGAAAACAGAGAAGAATATATTAATTGCATTTATATTAAATATTTCATTTTCTATATTTGAATTATTTGGTGGAATATTTACAGGAAGTGTTGCTATATTATCAGATTCACTACACGATATATGTGATGCTTTCAGTATTGGAATTTCATATTTTTTAGAGAAAAAAAGTAAAAAAGGACCAAATTATAAATATACATATGGATATATTAGATATTCACTCCTTGGTAGTATATTGACAACTTTAATATTACTTACAGGTTCTATATTTGTAATATTTGAATCCATAAAGAGATTATTTAATCCTGTATCAATTAATTATAATGGCATGATTATATTTGCTATAATTGGTGTTATAGTTAATATTGTTGCTGCATATTTTACTAAAGAAGGAGATTCATTAAATCAAAAATCAGTAAACCTTCATATGCTAGAAGATGTACTTGGTTGGGTTATAGTATTAATAGGATCTATTCTTATGAAATTTACAGATATTACATATATTGATTCTATACTATCAATATTGGTATCACTTTTTATATTTATCAATGCTTTTAAAAATATAAAAAAGATAATTGATATATTTTTAGAAAAGACACCTAAAAATATTAATATTGCTAATATAAGAAAGCATATACTTAATATTGAGGGAGTACTTGATATTCATCATATTCACATAAGAAGTATAGATGGGTATAATAATTTTTTAACAATGCATGCTGTTGTAAATAATTATAGTCACGATATAAAAGAAAAAATAAAAGAAGAACTTAAAATATATAATATTTTTCATTCTACAATAGAGTTGGAACTAAAAGGCGAAAGTTGTAATGACACTAAATGTATAGTGAAAAAAACTAAGCATCACCATCATCATTAAGAAGTTATCTTCTTTTTTTTATTATATAAATACATACAAAATAATAAATATTTCATAAATTAAAATAAAGAAGGTGATAATTTGAGAAAGTATGGAATAGATATATCCCATCATCAAGGCAAACTTGATTTTTCAATTTTAAAAAATGAAGTTGATTTTATAATACTTAGAGCTGCATTTGGTACTAATACTGATTCTAGATTTGAAGAATATTATCGTGAGTGTAAAAAATATAATATACCAGTTGGATGTTATGTATATAGTTATTCACTTAATGTAGAAACTGCAAAAGAAGAAGCTAGATATCTACTTAATTTAATAAAAGGTAAAAAATTTGAATATCCAATATATATAGATATGGAAGATGCTGATGGTTATAAAGAACAACATGGAATGCCATCTGATAAAGAATTAAATGATATGTGTAATAACTTTTGTAATATAATAGAATCCAGTGGTTATTATGCCAGTGTTTATGCATCACAATACTGGTTTGATACTAAACTTACAGGAATAAAAAAGTACGATAAATGGATTGCTAATTGGGGTACTAACGATGGAACTGTACAAAAAGATTTATCAAAATTATGTGGAATGTTACAGTATACATCAAAAAAATACATTAATGGTAAATATTTAGATGGTAATGTAGCTTACCTAGATTATCCTACAATAATTAAGAATAAAGGATTAAATGGATATAATAATATAATAATGGAATTAAAAGTAGGAAATAGAGTTAGAATTAATACACCAGATGTTTATAAGTATTATGTTGCAGATGATGTAAAAAAAATCTATGGATTATATCAAGTTAGAGAAGATTTAAATGCTGGAGGAAAAAAAATGTTTAGCTGGAGGGATAATGGAATACCTGAAAAGTTCGTTGATATAGTAGATAAAAATGGCAAGAAAGTTAAAAATAGCGACTATATTCATGTAAAAAAAGGAGATAAGTTTATTTTTAATAGAACTTTTATTATTTCTAAAATTACTATTGATAGAGGTATAAAATATTATCAGATGGATGCTAATTATGGTAATAAATATAAATTTTGGGTTGTAGGTAATTATTTAAAAAAGATATAAGCTAGTAGATAATAATAATTCATTTTGTTTACTATATTGCAGATGATTGCGTTTTGTAGGTAGCTTTAAACTATGCGAAGACGGGCGTAATCTATAACTGCAATTTTTTGTGCATAATAGTGAAAAAAATAAATTTTAATGAAAAACGGGTAGAATAATAAAAAAATATATGATAAAATTTATATGTAAATAGATAAAGGTAGTATTAATAAATTCCAAAACAATTATTAAAATGGCAACTATTATCTTTTAATTATTTGCATTTAGGCTCAAAGATAGAAGGAGGATATAGATAATTATGAATTCAAGAAAGAAAGGATTTACTTTAATAGAATTAATAGCAGTATTAGTAATATTAGCAATCTTAGCACTAATCGTAACACCACTAGTAATGAATATAATTAGAAAAGCTAAAGTATCAGCGGACAGGCGAAGTGTAGATGCATACGGAAGAAGTGTCGAGTTAGCTATAGCTACTCACCTGCTAGATACAGGAGCATTTCCAACTGATTTAAAAAACTTAAATGTAGAATATACAGGTAAAGTTGTAGTATGCAATGTAATGCAAATGAAAGAAAATGGAGGAATATATTTATCTGAATGTTCTGTAGGAACTAAAGCTGTAAAAGACTCGTCTACTGAAGATGGATATTACCACTATGGTACTAGAGATATAACAAATGAAGAGTTTGTAGATATGTATGGATTAGCATTAAAAAATGCATCAGTTGCATACTTTAATACAAATGGTAATCCAGTAGAAGATTATACAACGTTAACTATAGATTACAAAGGTAAACCGGTAGCATGTGAAGTTACAGTTAATTATGATGGAACTATTTATATGACTAAATGTAAAGTAAATAATGTAGATGTAACAAGTGATACAGAAGATGGATACTATCATTATGGTGAAATAACATTTAGACCATATAACATAGGAGATCAAGTAAGCTATAATAATGTAGATTATTATGTAATCAAAGATACAGATTCAAATGTAACATTATTAAAAGCAGAACCATTAACAGTAGCAGAAGTAAATCAATATGGAGCAGGACATGTGAATAGATATACATCTTCTTCAGTAGGAACAGCATATAATAATAATGGCTATGGAGGCATGGCATATTATAGTAGTGAAACTTGCGTGAAAGTAAATGGTTCTTGGGTATCAACTGGCTGTACAACAAATTATGCACAATCAGAGGTAAAATATGCAGTAGATGCTTGGAAGACAGCACAAGCACCTCAAGCACTTGATGCAAGATTAATAACATATGAAGAATTAACAACAGATTTGGGATGTTCATCTTCATCTTGTACAAATTCATCAAATAGTTGGTTGTATAATTCTAACTATTATTATTGGACAATGAGTCCAGATAATAATTCGGCGTCTAATGTCTGGATTGTCGGCAGTGGTGGCAGTCTTTTCATCTACACCGTCAACTGCGACTATGTTGTTCGCCCAGTTATAACAATAAACAAATCAGCATTAGAAAGTTAGTTCAATTGAACTAATTTTTTTATGAATTTGCACATATTTAAATAATTGATATAATTATTATAATATATATTTTGGAGAAATTATGAAGGTAGTGTTTTTAGATATAGATGGTGTATTAGTACCAATTATTAAGAAGAAATCTAATTATATTAATACTGATATAGTTAATTTATTAAGTAATAGATATAATATTGATTATAATAAATATAATATAAAAGACGTATTTAAAGTATATTATGATTGGGATAAAAGTGCTATTAAAAGATTAAAGAAAATATTAGATGTTACGGGTAGTAAAATAATAATTTCTAGTAATTGGAGAGATATAAAAAGACCAAGTAAAATGCATGATTTACTTAAAATACATAATTTAGATTATTACTATTATTGTGATAATAAAATATTAAATAGTAGTTTTGATATATTTGAAAATAGAGCAAATGAAATAAAGGATTCATTAAATAGATATGATATAAGTAATTATGTAGTTATAGATGATTGGTATCCATTAAAAGAATATTTTAAAAATAATTTTGTTTGTACAAATAATACTATAGATGATAATAATGTAATAAGTGCTATTAAGATATTAAGTAAGTATGGACAAAATAATTATATTGGTGTAAAATAAAGCACAATTAAATGAATGGGTGATTTTGTGAAAAATAAAATACTATGTGTAATTATATTTATTTTAATATTAATTGCTGTTTTAATTGGTATATTCTATAGTGATATAAATAATAGTAAAAATAATATTTCGTTACAGCTTGAAAAATTACAATCTACTTATAGTAGTCGTATATATAAAGTATCAGATTTAATAAATTATATTGTAAAAAATGAATTAGATAATGATATTGTAAGTAATTTAGCTAAAGAGCGAGACTCTCTAAGTATGGCTATTACTGATGATAATATAAAATTAATGCATAAACGAAATAATAAATTAACTAATGAAATTGAAGAGTTATATAAATATATAGATGATACTGATATAAAAGATGATATTAATTATAATAGTTTAAAAGATGATATTAATTATAATAGTTTAAAAGATGATATTAATAAAATTACAAATAATATAAATAAAGAAGAGAAGAAATATAATAAAGTAGTTAATAAATATAATAAAAAAATAAAAAAGTTTCCATATGTAGTATTTAAATTAAGTAGAAAAAAAATAATTAAGTAAATCGATTTATGGTTTGCTTTTTTTATGTTATAATTTACATATTAGGAGGATTATATGTTAAAGGATATATCAATAATTTTTTTATCAATATTTTTTGAAAGTTTACCATTTTTACTTTTAGGATCATTAATTTCATCTATTATAGAAACATTTGTATCAAATGAAACTTTAGCTCGTGTTATTCCTAAAAATAAAATATTAGGATCTATTGTTGGAATAATATTAGGTTTCTTTTTACCTGCATGTGATTGTGCGGTAATACCGGTTGCTAAAAGACTTATAAAAAAGAAAGTGCCGATTAATGTTGCAGTATCATTTATGCTTGCATCTCCAATAATAAATCCTGTGGTACTTTTATCAACATATCATGCATTTTATAAAACAAATCCCAATATATTTTTTATGCGGATAATACTTGGAGTTGTTATTTCACTTATAATAGGAATAATATTAGGCATTATATATTCTAAGGATGATGTAGTTATTAATAATAAGGATGATAGCTGTTGTCATAATCATGAAAATTGTGATGCAGAAAATAAAAATTATTTTATAAGCATTGTAAAACATACTGCACTTGATTTATTTGAGGTATTAAAATATTTAATGATTGGAGCACTACTAGCTAGCTTAGTCCAAGTTTTATTACCAAGAGATATATTAATTATGTTTAGTAATAATAAAGTTTTATCAATAATTACTCTTATGCTTTTTGCTTACTTAATATCACTATGTTCTACATCTGATTCATTTGTAGGTAAATCACTATCAAGTTCATTTATAAATCAGTCAATTATGGCATATTTACTATTAGGACCAATGATAGATATAAAAAACACTTTAGTACTATTTGGTAATTATAAAAAAAGTTTTGTGATTAGCTTAATTAGTTTAATCTTTATTACAATATTCATATTAAGTTTGGTGGTGAAGATATAATGAAAAAGTTTTTAGGTTTTATTTGCTTAGTATATGCAGGAATAATTGGCTATATATGGATATTTGATCAACTAAAAAATTTCTTAGCTCCTACTATGCAAATATATATAAAAGCATCATTAATTCCACTTATAATAATAGGTATTATTTTATATTTTAATGAGCATATTCATTACAAATTTAAGATAACAGACTTAGTATTAATATTGCCTCTTATTATGTTTATTTTTGCATCTGATGGAAGACTTAGTACTACATTTGCAGAAGGTAGAATGAATTTTAATAATATTTCTAATAAGGCAAATAAAGTAAAGAAAGTAAAAGTAATAGAGAATAATATTGATACTGATATTGATACTGATACTAATGCTAATACTTATGATTTTACTAACCCAGATTTTGAGATTATAGATGAGAATTATTATGAACTTGCAAATTATTTAACATTTTTAGTAGAACCATCTAAATATATAGGTAAAACAGTTAGAGTAAAAGGTTTTGCAGCTAAGGTTAATAAATATGTATCAGGTAATTATATTGGTATTGGTAAATATGGAATTACATGTTGTGCTGCTGATGCTGGATTTGTTGGTTTTCTAGCACAACTAGGTAATCACAAAGTAAAGTTAAATAAATGGTATGAAGTAGAAGGAGTTTTAGAAAAAACTAAAGATAATGCAGGATATGATATATTAGTTTTAAAGATAATAAATATTAAGGAAATTGATGGAAAAAATGAAGAGCAGTATGTATATTCTTGTTATACGTATGGTGACGGTTCGTGTAGTGAGGTAGATAAATATAATTTAGAAATGAAAGAATAAAATATATAGTAGTAAATTATATAAAAAATGTTAATCATTAGTTTAATACTAGTGATTTATTTATTGTAAAAATAAAAATTAAGTTGTATAATATCTATACTTTTTGGAGGAATATATGCAATTTAATAATAAAAATAATAATATAAATTTAGTAATAATTAATGATAAAGAAAAATTGGAAAATAAAATAAAAAGATTATATAATGAATGTTTTTTTTCAAAAAATTTAAATAGTGAAAAGTTAGAAGAATTGTACTGGTATAAATTTTGCTTTTTCACATTTGATTTAAAAATATATAATGCAGACGAAATAAATTTTGTTATCAAAAATGATGAATTATTAAAAAAAGCGCTATTACATAAAATTGAATTAATGTTGAGTAAAAAGGATACTAATTTAAATAAAATATTTGATAAAAATATAAATAAAGCAATATATTATATTATAAGAGTTTTAAAAAATGGTAAAAGTAAGATTGATTATACTAATATTATTAATGATACATTATTATTCAATTTTATAATCTTGTTAGATAAAGATAATGGATTAGAATATTTTTTTGAAAACTATAAGGTAGATAGAGATAAATATATAGATTATAAAAAAATAAATAAGTCTTTTGAACTTGATAATAATATATCTTTATTAGTGGCTAATATATTTAGCGAAAGAAAAAACAAAGATATTTTTAAACTATATGATTTAATTAATCATAAAAATAATGATAAATATAATATACCAGAAGGAATAATTGGTATTAAAAATATAGATATTAAGTATAAATATATATTTGATAAAATTATTAAAAGTAATAGTATTGTATTTCCAAAATCATTCAATTATATAAAAGGAAATATGATATCCTATTTAAATAAAAAAGATATTACTGTTTATCCTAATTTAAAAGAGATAGATAATAATGTGTTAGAGAATATTAATTCTATTACTATAAAATTTGATTGTAATATTAATGATTTTAATAATTATATTAAAAGTAATGATATTAGTATTTTTAATAGTCTTTTTTATTGTAAATACAATGGTCTAACTAAATCTCATCCTAAATTACATGAATATATAAATAATTACGTAAATAAAGGAAAATCTGTTTTTTACCATGAGGGAATGAATTACTTTAATCAATTATCATATGGATATGATGTATTTACTAAGACAAATATAAAATTATTATTTAATGATAAAGTATTAGAATTAAGTGGTAATATATATTCAAGTTTTACAGATTATATAAAAAGAACATATAATGTTAGAAGCTTAAATTTTTCTAATAATAATATAGAAATGGTAAAAGAAAAAGTATTAGAATTAAATAATAAATAATATATATTTTAATCACAATTTATATTGTGATTTTTTTTAATATGTGTTATAATCAAAATGTTAGTAACAGGAGGACGTATGAGAGTAGGACTTGATATTGATAATGTAGTAGCTGATTTTGATTCTTTCATTTTAAATGAATATTTAAAAGAAGATAAGAATAAAAGAAATAGTGGTATTATAAATCCAGATGGTAGATGGATTAAACAGTGCTTTGATTGGACAAAAGAAGAGTCAGAAGAATTCTTTATTAAAAATATGGAAGAATTTGCAAGTAAATTAAAACCTAATTATGGAGCTAAAAAATATATGGATAAAATGTTAGAAGAAGGAAACAAGTTATATTTAATATCACATAGGGCTTATCCACATTATAAAAATCCATATGAAGTAACAACTAAGTGGCTAAAAGATAATAATATAAATTATACTAAGCTTATATTATCTGAATCAACTAATAAAACAAAAGAATGTAAAGAAAATAATATTGATATAATGTTTGATGATGGTAGATATATATGTCGGGTGTTAATGGAAAATAATATTAATAGTTATTTAGTAAAAACTAATTATAATATAAAAGATTCTAATGATTTAAAAATAGTAGATGGTATGAAAGGTATATATGAGGAGGTATGTAAAATGGGTAATAAGAAAGTAATATTAGATACAGATATGTATAATGAGGTAGATGATCAATTTGCTTTATGTTATTTAATGAAATCACTTGATAATTTTGAACTAGAGGCAATTACAATCGCACCTTTTTCAGGTAGTGGGTATGCTAATACTAAAACTATAGAAGAAGGAACTATAAAAAGTTATGATACTACTTTAAAGATATTAGATATGTTAAATATGAATGAATATAAAAATAAAGTTTATAAAGGTGCCATTAATTACTTTAATGATTCTAATAAGACTAATGATGCTGTAGATAAAATTATTGAAATAGCAAATAAGAATGATAATACAACTATTCTTGCAATTGGCGCTATTACTAATATAGCTCTAGCAATCAATAAATCACCAGAAATAGTAGATAAAATTAAAGTTATATGGTTAGGTGGAAATAGTTTTTTAACTAAGAATAATAATGAATTTAATTTTAGACAAGATATAAAAGCAGTTAGAGAAGTGTTTAAATCAGGTTGTGACTTAGTAGTTATTCCATGCCGTAATGTTGCATCTAACCTTGTAACAACAATTTATGAGTTAGATCATTACTTATCTAGTGATATAAAGATTAATAAATATTTAAAAGAAATATTCTTAAAATGTAAAAAACATTATATGGATAGTGAAATTGATGAGATTGGATCTAGTAAAACATTATGGGACTTAAGTGCAATTGCATATTTAATAAATGCAGATTGGTTTAAAAGTGAATATATAAGTTGTCCTAATATTTTAGATAATGGGGTCTATGAACAAACAATAGATAAGCATAAAATAGTTTTCGTTAATGATTTATTTAGAAATAAAATATATCAAGATTTTTTTACAAAAATGGGTTATACTATTAGTAGTGAAAAAGTTAAAGCTTATAGAAAATAGGAGATTATATGAATAAAAAATTAATGGAATTAATTACAGATATTACTGATTTAGAATATACAATCAATTTAATTAATTGGGAACTTAGAATATCAGCTTCAAACGATTCTAAAGACTATTTAATAGATGTAATATCAAGATTAGAAAAAAAGTATTACAATATAATAACATCAAATGAATATGGTTCTTTGCTAAAAGAAGAGCTAGATAATAAAGGATTATCAGATATTGAACGTATTCAAATTAGTAATTTATATAATGATTATAAAAAGAATAAATGTATTGATGAAGACTTTTACATTGAATATAATAAAAATATACTAATTTCTACTAAAGTATGGGAAAAAGCAAAAAAAGAGAATGATTATGAACTTTTTAAACCATATTTAAAGAAAAATATTGAAATGACAAAAAAGTACTATAGTTATATAAATAATAATGATAATTTATATGATACTATGTTAGGTGAATATGAAAAGGGAATAAATATGAATTTATTAGATTCATTATTTGATAAATTAAAAGAGTATTTAATTCCGCTTATAAAGAAAATTAAAACAAATAGTAGCGATATAAGAATAAATTATAGTGATGAGGAAATTAAAAATATATCTTCATATTTACTAAATTATATTGGCTTTGATTTAAATAAAGGACTAGTTGGGATTTATCCACATGGGTTTACTACTAAAATTAATTCTAAAGATATAAGAATTGCGATAGAAAATAGTGATAATCCTTTAAACTTTGTAAAAACAATAATTCATGAAGGAGGACATGGTATATTTGAAGAAAATGTAGATTATAATATAGCTAAATATAGTAATAATTCCCTAAATAATATATATGCACTTCATGAAAGCCAGTCTAGATTTTATGAAAATATTTTAAGTAGAAACAAAAACTTTTGGATTCCTATATATAATGATATAAAAAAGTTATTAAAAATAGATATAGATATAGATGAATTTATGGATAAATATAATGTAGTTGTACCAAGCTTAATTAGAACTGAAGCAGATGAGATAACTTATGGATTACATATTATTATTCGTTATGAAATAGAAAAAGAAATATTTAATAATAATTTAAGTGTAGATGATATTCCTAAAATATGGAATAAAAAAATGGAAGAATATTTAGGAATAGTGCCTAAAAATGATAACGAAGGACTTATGCAAGATATTCACTGGGCAGAATGTGCATTTGGATATTTTCCAACATATTTACTTGGGAATATATATGATGGTATGCTTGTTAAATTAGTAGAAGAAAAATTAGGTAATATAGATGATATATTAAAAAAAGGAGATATAAAAAAGATTACAAAATTTTTAAATGAGTTAATACATAAATATGGTAATACCTATTCTTTTAAAGAATTAGTAAATAAAGAAATATCAGTAGATTCACTAATTGAATTTTATAATAATAGATACAATTCATAGAAAGTCATTAATTTGACTTTTTTTATTATAAAAAAGGATTTTAACTACTTATATCGAATAATATAAGTAGGAGGTATTATGTATTACACTTTAAAGTATGATCAAGTATTTAAAAATGTATTCTATAGGGATAAAGAACTATTAAAGATATTTCTAACAAATATAATGCATCATGTAGATAGTAGTTTTAAAATTGAAACACTAGATATAAGAAATAGTGAACTTACAAAAGATAGACTCTATATAAAAAATAAAATAATAGATATATTAGTTAAAACTAATGATAAAGTAATTAATATAGAAATTAATAGTGATTATAGTATAAATATTAAAAATAGAAACTTCTTATATCTATGTAGTGCTTTAGTATCTGATACTGATAAGGATGTATCATATAAAACAATTGATCAACATATTCAAATTAATTTTATCTTTCAAGGAAAAAATAAAAAAGGAATAAGTATATATGAATATCGAGATATAAACGATAGAAAAATACTAACAGATATGATAAAGACTATCGATATAAATGTTGATTATTTTATATACGAATGGTATAATAAAAATAAATCAAAGGAATACTATAATAAGTATAAAGATATACTAATAGTAGGAATGGAAAAAGAAGATTTATTAAATATTAAGGATGATGATTATATGGATAAAATAGTTAATGATATAGATAGTCTTAATAAAGATAATAAATTTCATCAATTATTTACAGACGAAGAAGATAGAATTAAATTAAGAAATGGATATATCGAAGAAGGAATTGAAGAAGGTATAGCAAGAGGACTAAAGCAAGGACTAAAACAAGGTAAGTTAGAAGCAGCAAAGAAAATGTTAGAAGAAGAATTTCCTATAGAAACAATTATAAAAATAACTGGTCTTACAAGAAAACAGATAGAAAATATTTTACTTTAGATAAAAATTACGCAATAACTCTTGCGTTTTTTTAATATTTTAATATACTCAATATATAAGATAGGATAGTGTATATGAAAAAGAAAAATGGATTTACCTTAATAGAATTAATAGCGGTTTTGGTAATTTTAGCAATTCTTGCGTTAATAGTGACACCGCTTGTTATGAATATAATAAGAAAAGCAAGAATATCAGCAGATAAGAGAAGTATTGATGCATATGGAAGAAGTATAGAACTAGCAATAGCTACTTATCTGCTTGATGAAGGAAAATTTCCAACAAGTATAGATGAGCTTACTATAGAGTATTCAGGAGATAGAGTAGTGTGTGAAACATCACAGTTAAATAGTGATTCAAGTGTATATCTTGCTGGATGTAAAGTAGCTGGTAGAAGTGTTGATGGATATGCTTATGGTAAAGAAGATGCTGCACCAACATACACAGCATATAGTGTAGGAGATAAAGTAGAATATAATAATGTAGATTATTATGTAATAAAAGATTCAGGAGCAAATGAGGAGATGGTAACATTATTAAAAGCAACATTACTATCTTATTCAGAGGTTCAAACATATAGTTTGGGAACAGAAGCACATACATATGATAATTCTGACGGAGGATTAATGAATTATCATGCAAGTAGTAATTCATATGATGCTTCATTTGTAAAAACAGTAGTAGAAGTTTGGAAGTCAACTCAAGCCCCAGATGCACTTAATGTAAGATTGCTTACTTACGAGGAATTAATAACTAATTTAGGATATGAACTTGATACAGGGGCAACAAGTGAACAATATATTCCATCTGAATCAACTCCAAGTTGGGTATATAATGTGAGTGGGTATTGGGCAATGATTCCATATAGTGATTCATCTGATAGAATGTGGAAAGTGAGCGCATGGTATGAGGGTAGTATATTGAAATACAATAATATTTCAGAATTAAATGGTGTCCGCCCAGTTATAACAATAAATAAATCTTATTTAAACTAAAAAACAGCTTATGCTGTTTTAATTTTGACCTAATAACTTATAACCGGACAGTTTTAGAAAATTATTGAAATATAAGGATAAAAGATAA
>CAMKGA010000024.1 GCA_946412015.1 uncultured Caryophanales bacterium | reverse complement strand
TTGCAACAGACCAAGTAGATGAATTTTTAGGTTATAAGTTGCCACAAGAAATAAAAGAAGAATTGAATAAATTAGCAGATGATTATAATAACGATTTCATCAATGATGATGAAGTTCAAGATGTTTTAATGGGTATTGAATTAAACAAACAAATCAATTATGAAGTGTTATACAAATATTTTAAAGAACAATTATAAAAGAAAAAGGCTATTCGTATGAATAGCCTTTAATACTCTAATTTTTTAATATCAAATAGTTTTGGGTCAAAAAAATCTTTTAATTCTATATTAAGTGTTTTACATATCTTGAAAATTAGAGTTGAACTAGGATTATCTACTTGGTTAGCGAGCAATGCTCTTAAAGTAGATGGTGGAATAGCAGACATCTCTGCAAGTTTATTAGGAGTATAATTGTATTTATTACATAATTCAATTATTCTTTGGCTGACTGCTTCTTTAAATAACATTAAACACACCTCCCGATATCTAAAAAAATTGTAGCAGAAATCGGTGGAAAATATACGCCGATATCGGTTGACTTACAATAAGATAAATGTTATAATGTTTTTCGGTTTAACACCCTTTTAAAACTTAATGAATATTAGAGCAGTACATATATTTTTTAGGGTGTACTGTTTTTTGTTAAAAATATGTTTGATTTCGCTATATCTTATTATTTTTTTGATATAATACTAGGGGAAATAGATTAAAAAAGGAAGCGTGAATATGATAACTATTACCAATCAAAAAGAAGAAATTATTATTAAAGATGAAGAACTAAAAAAGGATAAAAAGAATCTTAATTTTGTCGGGGTAGATAGATATTGTGAGATAGTTCTTTCATTTGTATTTGAAAAAAGGAAATTAAAAAAAAGAATTACTAAAATACAAAAATGTCAATCAAGTGCAGGATATAGTGCAGGAGATATGATTAAAGAGTATAACAATGAAGTATTTAGTAGTGAAAAAGTTGTACTTAATGATAAAGATTTTAAAGAAGTTAAAAGACTGATTAAGAATATGAATATGCCAATAGACGATAAGCAAAAAAACGCTATTGTAGAATCAGTTGCTATAATGATGGCATTTGAAATCTTTAAGTATGACAGTATAGATGATTTTGATTATGAAGATGATTTTGATTTTATTTTTGAATATGTATGCGATGAAGATTTATATTATGCAGAAAAGATAAAATATAAAGACGATATTATAAGTAGAGCAAAAGAAATAGCAAAAAGAGATTATAAATTAGACATAGAAAAAAAGTATAATGGAGGTAAGAAATGATGAGCGAAGAAAAAACTTTAATAATGTTATTAGTAGTAGCAGGACTAATTGCTTTAATCTATTTCATATATAAAGCAGTTCAAGATAATAAAAGAGAAGAAGAATTAAAAATTGAAAGAGAAAATTATGAGAAAGAACAGGAACAATTAAGAATAAAAGAAAGACAAAAGAAAAGTATAGAGTGGAATAAACAAATACAAGATAAATTTAATGGAAAAATAAAGTATGAAACAAATAAAAAAGTGAAAGTTTTAATAGGAGATTATACTGATAGTATGGCACCATTTACTAATTCTGTTTTAAGGTCAATGGGAATTGAAACAGAAGTTGTTCCTAGTGCAAGTGATATTATAGATAGAATTACTGACGGAAAAAAATATGATATTATAATTACTAATAATACATATCCAAGAGGAGAAAGTGGAGAAAATACATTAGTATTAAAAGAACAAGAAAACTTTAAAACACCAATAATTGTTCTTACAGTTGAACATAATGCAAGAGATAGTTTTTTGAGTGATGGTTTTGATGAGTATATAGAAAAACCTATTGATGAAGAAAAAGTTAAAAAGATATTTGTTAAGTTTATTAAAGGACTTGAATTTAAAAAAATAAAAAGCAGTAAATCTAAATAGGATTTATTGCTTTTTTCTTCCTAATAATCCATCTATACTAAATGGTTTATATATTTTAGTTAAATTATAAAGAAATACAGTTGGAATCATATTAGTAGCATTTTCGTAATGAGAATAAGAAGCCTGTGTAGTATTCATCTTTTTAGCAAGTTGATCTTGTGTTAAATTATTTTTCTTTCTAATATATCGTAAATTTTTTGCAATTACATCTAAATCAAGACTTAAAGGTAAATAATCCTCATTATGTTTGGTAATACCAAATAAATAGTCCAGACTATAATGAAAACGATTAGCATAATCAACTAATCTTTCAATAGGTATAGTATCTTTGCCTGTTTCCCATCCAGACACAGTAGTAAAATGAACACCAAACATTTCGGCAATATCCTTTTGTTTTAAGTCTAATTCTTCACGACTATATTTAAAGTTTTGTATAATCATATCTTTCACCCAAGTATTATTATTTCATTAACTTGGGCTTTTATTATATTTCTAGGGGAAATAGCATATTAAGTTTGAAATCGGTTGCTAATTTGCGAATAAATTTTCTGTTTTTGCAAATTTCTTGCGAATAATTAGGTTATTTTTCTTCAAATGCTTTTCAAAAAGAAATATATATGATATAATGTTTTTGTTGAAATCAAACGGAAAAAAGGAGGAATTATGGAAGATTATAGTGCCAAATTAACCGGTGAGCCTTTTTTATATAACGAAACAAAAATAATAGGTAGATATTTACTTGATGGAGAAGATGAGCAAGAATTAAAAAAACGCAACATTGAAGAAAACCTAATTAAGCACAAAAAGACCGGTAGTGTGCAAAGAGTTAATGCTCCAATATTTAGGAGATTAAAAGTAATGGATAAAGATATGTTGGAAGAATTTGTTTGTTCTGATATTGAAACAAGTAAGTATATTCTACTTTATGCAATTATGAAGACAGATAGATTAGTAAGGGACTTTGTAATAGAAGTTTATAAAGATAAACTCTATATGAGAAAAGAATACATAGAAAAGTTTGATATAGATAATTGGTATGAAGAAAAATGTATTTTAAGTGAAACATTAAGAGAAAGAACAGAATCAACATCTGCTAAACTAAAACAAGTGATAATGAAAATATTACAAGATTCTGGGTTAGTAATAAAAGAGAAAGACAGATTTAAAATTGTAAGACCATTATTAAAAGAAAAATATATAAGTATGCTTGATAAAAACGGCGATATGGAATATGCCAAAGCAATAGGAGGTCTAGTATGAAAAGTATAAATACAAGATTACAAGAAATGACTAATAAATTAAGCAGTAAAGAATTGTTTGAATCTAATGGATTAGGGAATGAAATAAACTTTCACGTATTTGATTATGACCCAGAAGATGAATACATTGTAAGAGAATATTTAGAGAACTATTTATTAAAGAAAACAAAATTAAACATAAAAGTATTTGATATATATGACATTATTATAGAGATACTTAAAGAAAAAGGTTTTCTTGAAAAATGTTTTGATTATGAAACAAAAAAAGGTGCTAAATACCTAAATACTATTATTTCAAAAACAATAGGTATAGGCTCTGGAAATGATTTAATAATGAAGAAGATTAAAAGTGAAGTAGAGCCAAATCAAATAGTTATTATAACGGGTATTGGAAAATGTTATGGAATAGTAAGAGGACATACAATATTAAATAATTTGCATAGTGTTATAACGAATAACCCTTTAATTATGTTCTATCCGGGAAGTTATAACGGACAGAGTTTTAAACTATTTAATAAACTTGAAAATGATAATTATTACAGAGCATTCCAATTTGTAGGAAGAAAGTAGGAGGAGTTAAAAATGGATAATTTAAAGAAATTATATGCGAAAGATATAGAAAGAGAAATACAAGGAGTTATCAAAGTAGATGACGAAAGTTATATAAGTCAAGAATTAGAAGAATATGTTGTCACAGAAGAATTATTAAAACATTTTAATAGTTTCTTTGACGCATACAATACTGGAATAAATGGGAATACAGAAAAAATGGGAGTTTGGATTTCTGGTTTCTTTGGTAGTGGTAAATCACACTTTTTAAAAATAGTATCTTATTTATTAGAAAATAGAGTTGTAAATGGTAAATCAGCAGTAGATTATTTTGATGATAAAATTGAAGATAAAATGCTACTAGCAGATATTAAAAGAGCAGGAAGTATCCCTACTGATGTAATATTATTTAATATTGATTCTAAAACAGAAAATAGCAATGGTGCAAAAGATAAAATATTAGATGTATTTGAAAAAGTATTTAATGAAAAAATGGGACTATCTATTACACCATTTGTTGCAGAAATTGAAAGACATATTATTAGTCAAGGAAAATACGAAGATTTTAAAAAGGCATTTGAAAAGAACGCTAATAGTTCTTGGGAAGAAATGAGAGATGGAATTCAATTCGTAGAAGATGAGTTTGCTAGTGCTTATGCAGAAGTTTTGGGTAAATCAGTTGAAGAAGCAAGAAATATAGTAGAAAGAACAGAAAAGAATTACACATTATCAGTTGAAAAGTTTGCAGAAAGAGTTAGAGATTATATTAAATCAAAAGGAGATAACTATCACGTTGTATTCCTAGTTGATGAGATAGGACAATACATTGGAGATGACAGAGGCTTAATGTTAAATCTTCAAACAATAGTAGAAGATTTAGGACTTGAATGTGGTGGAAAGGCTTGGGTAATAGTCACATCACAAGAAGCAATAGATGATGTTGTTAAAGTTCAAGGAAATGACTTTTCTAAAATACAAGGTAGATTTGATACTAAACTATCTTTATCAAGTTCTGATATAGATGAAGTTATTAAAAAGAGAATACTTGATAAGACACCAGAAGCAAAAGATAGTTTAAAAATGATTTATGATAAAGAAGAATCTATAATAAGAAACTTATTAACATTTAAGAGTGCTACATATCAAAAAGTATATGAAGATAGTAATGACTTTGCAGAAACATATCCTTTTATTCCTTATCAATTCAAATTATTGCAAGATGTATTTACTGATATAAGAAAACACGGTTATGCAGGAAAACACTTATCAAGTGGAGAAAGATCATTGTTAGGTGCATTCCAAGAAACTGCTAAAAGGTTTGGAGATAGTGAAGTAGGAACAATAATTCCTTTCTATGCTTTCTATGATACTATTGAACAATTCCTAGAACACCAAGTTAAAATAGTTATCAATACTGCTATTGATACAGTTAAAAGTGGAGAACTTAAAGATATAGATATTAAGGTATTAAAAATGTTATTTATGCTTAAAAATATTAAAGAGATACCTGCTAATATAGATAACTTATCAACATTATATGTTTCAAATATCAAAGACGACAAGATTACAATTAAAAAAGAAATATCTGATTCATTAAGAAGATTAGAGGCACAAACTTTAATTCAAAGAAATAATGATGAATATAAGTTCTTAACAGATGAAGAACAAGAAATAAATAGAGAAATAAAACAAATAATAATAGACCAAAATAGAATAACAGATTATTTAAAGAGAATAGTTTTTGATTATATTTTAACTGATAGTAAGTTTACTTATAAAAATAAAAACTTTCCTTTAACTAAATACATAGATAATATTAAATATTCACAAGAGTATGAAATTGGTATAAAAGTTATTACAACTTCACCAGAAAAAGATGATACAGATATTATTATGCAATCTGCAAGAGAAAATAAATATGTGTTTATAAAACTTGAAATATCAACACTTATTTATGATGAAATAACTAACTATCTTCAAGTTGAAGAATACAGAAGAAGTAAGAGTGGAATATTCCAAACACAACAAGTTGAAGATATTATTAGAGCAAAACAAAGAGAAATTGAAAATGCAGAGGCAAGAGTAAAAGAAAATATTAAAGAACAATTAAATGAGGCAGAAATTATTATTGCCGGAGATAGACAAAATATAAATGCAAAAGAAGCAAGAGCCAGAGCAAACGAAGCATTAGAAATCTTGATAAATAATATTTATACTAAATTTGCCTATATAAAACATAATTTTAGTACGCAAGATATAAAAGACTTATTCCACGAAAATAGACAAAATCTATTAGGTAATGAAGTTGAATTTGTAAATCAAAAGGCTTATGACGCAATGAAAGAATATTGTGAAGAAAAGAATACGTTTAGTATGCCAATGACAACTAGAACATTATTACAAGACTTTGGAACTGCACCTTATGGCTTCCTAGATGAAGACATTTTATATATCTTAACTAGATTATTAAAAGATGAAGTAATATCTTTAATATATAATAATGAAGTTCAAAATATTACATCAGAAGATACATTAACTAAAATATTAAAAAGAGATTACTATGATAGAACTATAATTAAGATAAGACAAAAAATAGAAATGAGTTTAATCAACGACTTAAAGTCTGTTGCAAGAAATGCTTTCAATGTTATCAATTTAAGAGAAGATGAAGATGGTATGGTAGAAGACTTTAAAAATGAGTGTCTTCAAAGTACATTGAATAAATTAAATAAGATAGCAGGATATTATCATATTTCTGGAAATAAATATCAATATCCGGGACAAGATGTTAAAGATAATGCAACTACTTTAATGGAAAGATTATTAAGAATTAGAGATGTTGGAGAGTTCTATAAAGAAGTATCTAACTGCAAAGACGAACTTACAACATTAGCACCAAAAATAGAAATGGTATTAGATTTCTTTGATGGAACACAAAAGGAACAATTTGATGAAGCAAAAAGAATAATTGTTATTTATGATAATAATAAAGACTATGCTGACAAAACAGATGAATTAACAAGTGTTGTTGATAAAATGGTTTCAATATTAACTTCAAATGAGCCATATAGTGAAATTCACGAATTACCTACATTAAGAAAAGATTTAATAGATATACTTACTAATATGTATGAAGTTAAATCAGAGCCAATTATTAAGATGATAAACGGAACTATTGAATATATAGAAAGTGAAGTTAAAAATGCAGGTATAGATGAAAGTTTTGGAGATTATTATATTAAAACTTGTAAGGGTGTGATTGAAACATTAAATAGTTCTAACGAATTAAAAGATATTTATGCACAACAAACAAGAATAGACCAATTAAAAGATAAGTTTATAACTGAATTAGAATATGAAAAGAGTAAGAAAAATGCTACTGATGAACAAGGAGAAGTAGTAGAAGAAAAAATTGTTAAGAGAACAATAATTAGAACTGATAGTTTAATGAATCGCTCTTATGAAATTAACTCAAAAGAAGATATTGATAAATATGTTGAAGAACTTAAAAACAAATTATTAAAAGAGTTTGAAAAGAATAATAACTTAACAATTAGATAGGAGGATGTTTTATGGATAAAGCCATATTAAGAAAATTTGCTATTGAATCAAGACAAGATTTAATGGAGAAAATTAAAAATAAAGTAAATACCTTTTATGTTGATGAAGATTTTAAAAATGAACAAAAAGGAGATTTATACATTTTATCTAATGAAAAACATTCTTTAAGTCTAACAAATGATGAGTATAAAAAAAGAGAACTTTTAATAAAAAGAATTAAAGAATTATCATTAGAACAAGTAATAGAAGAAGCAGCATATACTTGGTTTAATAGAATTATTGCAATTCGTTATATGGAAATTAATGATATGCTCCCTCTTACAAAAGATAATCAATCACTTGGAATAAGAGTATTATCTTCAAAGGATAATACTCCTGATCCAGAAATATTAAAATTTACTAATTTAGTAAATCCGGATTTAGATATTGATTTTAAGAAAGAAAAATATGTGGAACTAAAAGATGACAACGAAAAGTTTAAATATGTATTATTATTGATATGTAAAAAACTTGGTAGGGTTATTCCACAAGTATTTGATGGAGTCACAGATTATATTGATATTTTAATACCAGATAATTTACTAAATGATACAGGCTTTATTACAAAAGTAATAAATGAAGTTCCAGAAAATAATTATAATCAAGTTGAAATAATTGGTTGGCTATACCAATATTATGTTGCAGATAAAAAAAGAATAATAGATGAAAAACTAAATAAAGGTGGCAAAATTGAAAAAAACGAATTGCCAACTAAAACACAACTTTTTACTCCAAATGAAATAGTCAAATATATGACAGATAATTGTTCTTATAGAGAAGATATTGAAAAGATTAAAGTTATAGACCCTTGCTGTGGTAGTGGACATATTTTAGTTAATATTTTTGATAAACTATTTAATGAGTATAAAAAAAGAGGATATAGTAAAAATATAATTGCACAACTAATTTTAGAAAAAAATATATTTGGTGCAGATATTGACCCAAGAGCGATACAATTAACAAATTTGAGCCTTTTACTTAAAGCAAGAGAATATGATAATAATATTTACAAAAAGGCATTAAAATTAAATTTAGCATCATTTGAAGAAAGCAAGTCATTTGATGGGGAAAAAATAGAATTTTTAAAAAATCACTTATCAAACAATGACGATAAAGAAAAACTAGTTTATGCATTAAATATTTTTAGTAATGCCAAAGAAATAGGCTCAATTTTGTCGTTAGAGGAATATGATTATATTAGTATTTATAATAAAATATATGAAAGTATAAACTCAAAAGGGTTTGACATTATTAGTTTAGCAATCTGGAATGAAATAGGGGAAAAGTTAAAAAACATATTATATTTAGGTCATTATTTATCACATAAATATGATATTGTCATAACAAACCCACCATATCTTGGTAGAAAAAATTGTTCTGCTATATTAAATAATTTTTTAGATAAAAATTATCCTAATAGTAAAATGGATTTATTCTCAGCATTTATAGAAAAGACAATTAGTATGTGTAATACTGATGGTAACATTGCCTTAATGACACCATTTACTTGGTTGTATTTAAGTTCATATAAATTATTAAGAAAAGAAGTTATAGAAAATACAAGATTTAAAAGTATATTAAACCCTTATGAAGGATATTTTAATGACGCAGCAGTCACAATTTGTTCATTTGTCCTTAAAAAGACTAATGATAACATTGAAGCAAGTAATTTGTTTTTAAATCAAAAGAATGAAATTATTGAATTAAACAAAATAAATAATGATAAATTTCAAAATATCCCAGAAAACAGATTTGTATTTGATATAAGTGACAAACTACTTAAACTTTATAATGAGGAAAAAATAGAAAAAGTTTTTAAACCTAGGCAGGGTATGGCTACTACAAATAATGATCTGTTTTTAAGAAGATGGTATGAAGTAAATATAAATAAGATTGGATTTGGAAAAGAAAATGCTGAAGAAGCAGAAAAATCAAAAATGAAGTGGTTTCCATATAACAAAGGTGGAGGCAAAAGAAAATGGTATGGCAATAATGAATATGTAGTAAATTTTGAAAATAATGGAAAAACTATTGCTGATTATATTGATAATTTTTCAAATTCAAGAGTTAAATCAAATGGAAGAATTATTAATAGGGAATATTATTTTAAAAAATCCATTACTTGGTCAGATATATGTGGAAATACTTTTTCTGCAAGGGCTTGTGGAAAAGGATTTATTTTTGATGTTAAAGGCTCATCCGGATTTGTAGGTGATAAAGAATATTTATATATTTTGTCATTACTTAATTCTAATGTAAGTGTTAAGATGTTGAATATGTTAAATCCAACAATAACAACACAAGTAGGCAATTTAAAAGATATACCTTATATTTTTGATAGTGATAAGGCAAATATAATTGATAAATTAGCAGGAGAAAATATAGATATATCTAAAATAGATTGGGATTCATTTGAAACAAGTTGGGACTTCAAAACACATCCATTAATTCCTCACGGTTTATCTAGTAAAGATGGTTTATATATTGAAGCAACATACGAAAATTGGAAAGAATATTGTAAAAATAATTTTGATAAATTAAAACAAAATGAAGAAGAATTAAATAAAATCTTTATTGATATTTATGGTCTTTGTGAAGAATTATCAAAAGATGTTTATGTAAAAGATATAGCAATAAGAAAAGCAGATAAAGAAAGAGAAATTAAATCTTTAATAAGTTATGCGGTTGGATGTATGTTTGGTAGATATTCGTTAGATGAAACAGGACTTATATATGCCGGAGGAGATTTTAATAAAGAGAAATACAAAACTTTTAAAGTTGATGAAGATAATATTATTCCTATAACAGATGAAGCATATTTTGGAGATGATATTGTTGAAAGATTTAAAAGTTTTATTAAAATTGTATATGGAAAAGATACTTTTAATGATAATATGGATTTTATTGCAGAAGCATTAGGTAAAAAAGGAACTGAAACAAGTGAAGATACAATAAGAAGATATTTCTTAAATGATTTCTTTAATGACCACGTTAAGATTTATCAAAAAAGACCTATATATTGGTTATTTGATAGTGGAAAGAAAAATGGATTTAAAGCACTTGTTTATATGCATAGATATAATGAAAACTTAATACCAAAAGTTAGATTAGATTATCTACATAGAGTTCAAACTACTTATGAAAAGCTATTATCTGATGTAAATTATAAACTTACTACTGATTTATCAATGACAGATAAGAAAGTAGCACAAAATAGACAAGCAGACTTAAATGCTAAATTAAATGAAATAAAAGAATATGATGAAAAGATAGCACATATTGCTAATCAAAGAATTAGTATAGATTTAGATGATGGTGTAAAAGAAAACTATGATAAGTTTAAAGATATACTAGCAAAAATTAAATAGGAGGTAGATTATGTTTGATGAAGTATTAGGACTTTTAAATGATACTTTAAAAGGTGCTTTTTCAAGAGATAGTGAAAGAAAAAGAACTAGAAAAATAATATTCTGGTATGATTCAAAACAAGAATATCAAGATTTCATAAATGAACTTGAATTAGAAGACACAGAAATTATTAAATATGATAACAATAGTTTCTGGATTAGATACCACATAGAAAAAGAAGAACTTAATAAGAACATTATTATCTATCTTCCATTTGAAAGAAAAAAAGGTATAGATAATGACTTATTAGATTTAGAAACTGCTAATAGTGATTTATTATTTAATCCAGATTCAACTACAATGAGATTAAAGAATTTAGGATTAACAGAGGATTGTAGGAAAATAATAAGTAAATATGCAAAGTTCTTTGGAAATAAGAAAAGAGAAACAGAGTTTAAAAACTTTGATATTGAAGAAAAGAATAATGACAATATAGACTTAATTATTACTGCTATAATGCTTAATATTAAATCTATAAATGAAGATGATATACTAAAAGAAATAATTAGATACTACTTTGAAGATGATAAAAAGTATGAGGAATTATTTAAGTTCGGTAGTGAAGAATTTATACTTGGATTATTCAATGATACATTTGGATCAAGTATAAGTTCTTACGAAGAACTACCAGAAGTATATAAATCATTAGTATTCACATACTTTGCTACAAGTTTAAAAGATATAAAGAAAGCAAGTAGATATAGTAAATATTTACTAACTAAAAAAACAACTAATGTATATGTATTTATTAACAACTTAATGCGTGATAAAACTACTAAACAATACTTTGAAGAATTATCAAAAGATATTGAGAAAGAGTTTGGAATTGAAGATTTACTAAACTCTATGGAAATAGATGATTATAGTTCTAGTGACGCATTTGAAAGTGTAGATAAGTATGTTCTTAAATACCTAGTTGATAAACTGTTTAATGGTATTGGCGAATATGAAGTTTATAAGAATTATATAGATATAAGAGAGAATAAGTATTGGTATGAAAAACTAGAAAATGAATATAACTTATTAAAAGTATCAATAGCATTCTTTGAAAAAATAAATGCAATACAAGATTCGATTAAGATAGTTGATATTGATAAATTTGCAAAAGATTATGCAGATAATTTTAGTGAAGTAGATACCCTATACAGAAAAGTATATTTCTATTTTGATAATATAGAAGATAAAGATATATTTATTAACTTAAAGAATAAAATAGAGAATATATATGTAAATGACTTTATGAGTGAATTATCAATTAAATGGAGTGATATGATAGAAAATATGCCTAAATATGATTCTAATCGTATGACACTACAAAAAGATTTCTATAAGAATTATATTAGACCATTTAATGATAAAAAAGACAGAATAATAGTTATTATATCTGACGCATTTAGATATGAATGTGCCAAAGAATTAAATAGCAAATTAAAAAGTATTGCAAGTAAATCAGATATTAGTTATATGCAAGGACTTGTTCCATCATATACTAAATTAGGTATGGCTTCATTGCTACCTAATAAAGAACTATCAAGAGTAAAAGATAGTGATGATATTTTAGTTGATGGACAAGTATCAAGTTCAGTTAAAGATAGAGAATTATTATTACAAAAGGAAAATCCAGATTCTATTGCAGTTAAATATGATGACCTATATGAAATGACAAAAATGGAATGGAAAAAGTTATTCTCTGGAAAGAAAGTTGTATATATTTATCACGATACAGTAGATAATGCAGGAGAACATAATGAAAATACAATATTTACTGCTTGTGATAAAGCAATAAATGAACTAGAAAAATTAGTAAGAGATTTGCATACAACATTTAGTGGAATAAATGCTTTCATAACTGCCGACCACGGATTCTTCTATAAAAGAGGAAAAGTTGAGAGTTATGAGAAAACAAGTAAAACAACTAATGCAACAAAACAAAAAACTAGATATTCTTATTCAGACAGTGTTTCAAATGAAGAAGGTATATTATCAATAAATCTTGATTATGTATTTGGAGAAAATAGTGGATATGTAAATATTCCAAAAGGAAATATTATATTTGCTAGACAAGGAACAGGAATAAATTATGTTCACGGTGGAATACTTCCACAAGAGATAATAGTTCCGGTTATTGATTTCAAATCAACAAGAACAAGTGATGATAGTAAGAAAGTTGGAATTACATATAGTGGACTTTCTACAAAGATAACTAATGCAATTACATATTTAGAGTTCTTACAAGATAATAATATTGATGAAAATAATAAACCTTGTAGATATTTATTACACTTTGAAGATGAAGAAGGTAATAGAATATCTGATGAATGTACTATAATTGCAAATTATGAAAATACAGAAGTTAAAGATAGATTTTTCAGAGAAAAGTTTGTATTTAAAAATATGCAATATGATAAAAATAAACCTTATTTCTTAACAATTATTGATGAAGAAACAGGAATAGTAAAGGATAAAATTAAATTCTACATTGATATAGCAATAGTAAATAATTTTGATTTCTAGGAGGTGCAGTAATGGAAGAACTTAATGAAAAGTTAAACCACTATTTTGCAGGTAAAGTAGTAAGAAAAGACTTAACTAAAAAAATTAAAGAGGGTGCAAATGTACCTGTATATGTTCTTGAATACTTATTAGGTATGTACTGTGCTACCAATGATGATAGTGCTATTGAAGATGGAGTATCAACAGTAAAGAAGATACTTGCAGATAATTTTGTTAGACCAGATGAAGCAGAAAAAATCAAATCAAAGATTAAGGAAAAAGGAATATATACAATTATAGATAAAGTCACAGTTAGACTTAATGAAAAACTTGATATATATCAAGCAGAGTTTTCTAATTTAGGAATTAAAGACGCTCTTATAAGTGATGAAATTGTAAAACAATATGAGAAACTTCTTGTAGGTGGTATATGGTGTATTATCAAAGTAAGTTATAACTTTGAAGACCAAGGAAAGTTAAGAATACCATTTCAAGTTGCCTCACTTGATCCGATACAACTTCCTAATATGGATATGACACAAATATTTGAGGGAAGAAAACATTTCACAAAAGACGAGTGGATAGATGTATTAGTTCGTTCAATGGGAATTGAGCCTACAAGACTTACTGAAACACAAAAATGGCATTTCATAGAAAGAGCAGTACCACTTGTTGAAAATAATTATAATTTATGTGAATTAGGTCCGAGAGGAACAGGTAAATCACATATCTATAAAGAAATATCTCCAAATAGTATATTAGTATCTGGTGGACAAACAACAGTTGCTAATTTATTCTATAATATGGGGCAAAAGAAAATAGGACTTGTAGGTATGTGGGACTGTGTCGCTTTTGACGAAGTAGCAGGAATAACATTTAAAGATAAAGATGGAATCCAAATAATGAAAGATTATATGGCTTCTGGCTCTTTCGCAAGAGGTAAAGAAGAAAAGAATGCTAATGCTTCTATGGTATTTGTAGGTAATATAAATCAAAGTGTAGAGGTATTATTAAAAACATCACATTTATTTGAGCCATTCCCAAAAGAAATGGCAAACGATTCTGCTTTCTTTGATAGAATGCATTTCTATTTGCCGGGTTGGGAAATACCTAAAATGCGACCAGAGTTAATTACTGACGAATATGGATTTATAACAGATTATTTATCAGAGTATTTTAGAGAAATGAGAAAGAGAACATTCTCTGATTCATTAGATAAATATTTTAAATTAGGTAATAACTTAAATCAAAGAGATGTTATTGCAGTAAGAAAGACAGTATCTGGTTTAGTTAAGTTAATATATCCTAATGGAGAATATACAAAAGAAGAATTAGAAGAAATACTTGCTTATGCGTTAGTTGGTAGAAGACGTGTAAAAGAACAATTAAAGAAAATTGGTGGTATGGAGTTCTATGATGTTCACTTTTCTTATATAGATTTAGATACAATAGAAGAAAAGTTTATATCAGTTCCAGAAAGTGGTGGAGGAAAACTTATACCAGAGGGAATGCTTAAAGCAGGACATACTTATTTTATAGGTAGAGGAAATTCTGGTATGATAGGTACATATAAGATAGAAGTTGAATCTCCAAATGGACACGGAAAGTTTGCAATTTCTGGTGTAGGAACAGATAGAGAATCCAAAGAAGCGTTGAATACTGCATACAACTATTTCAAAGCAAATAAAAAGAATATAAGTGCAAGTATTCAAACAGATGGGGTAGATTATTTATTACATATAGAAGATTTACAAGGTGTAGGTGCTTCAAAAGATATTTCACTTGCTTCTTATGTAGCAATGTGTAGTAGTGCCTTAAAGAAACCTATGCAAGGTAGTTTAGTAATATTAGGTAGTATGAGTATTGGGGGAACAATAGGTAAAGTTGAAGAATTAGCAAACACATTACAAGTATGTTTTGATTCTGGTGCTAAAAAGATTTTACTTCCAATGTCATCTGCAAGTGATATATCACAAGTTCCAAGTGATTTATTTTCAAAGTTTAATATATCATTCTACAATGATCCAGAGGACGCAGTTTATAAAGCGTTAGGAATAGAATAATATGGCTAGAAGAAGAAAAAATGACGGAACAGAAGAACTAGCGTGGGTATTAACTATATGCACACTAGGTGCTTTCTTCCTAATAAAATGGGCAATAGAGGCTATCGTTTGGTTATTCAAAGCGATAGCCCAACTAATAGTTTGGATTGCTAATAGAGCAGAGAAAAAGAAAAATGTTAATAATATTACTAATGTACCATTTGAAAATACTACCTTAAAAGAAGAAATGCTTAAACTACCAGAGCAAACAATAAAGGAAAAATTAAATATATTTGATAAAAGTATATATGATGAAATGTTCCCAATTCAAATAAGAGGACGAGGAGAAAGTTATTTTGAAAATGATAAGATAAAATACTTTAAACAAAATGAAAATAAATATACTTGTACAGTTAAAGGAACAGAAGATTATAAAGTATCACTAACTTTTAAAAATGATGGTGATGAGATAGAAGAAGCAAGTTGTACTTGTCCTTACTTTGCTGATAAGAATAATAATTGTAAGCATATATACGCACTTTTATATAAAGTTAAATGTAGCAATAATAAAGAAGTTATTATAAATGAAATTAAACAAAATCTTGAAAGTATTAAAAAGATGATTAAAAACTCACAAGATTATATTGATAGAAACAAATCTCATTTTACAAGTGCAGCAATTCAAGAACATTATAATTATACTCATTATTATGATTGGACATTTAAGAATATAGAAAGTAAGATGAATAATAGCACATTAGAAGATACGTTATTAAAATATTTAGAAGATTTAATTCGTATATCTTCTGAATTAAAAGAAAAAATCAAGAAAACATTAAATAGTGAAAATACATCAAATAGTAATTTTAGTTCATCAAATACGACAAAAAAAGATTCTTCAAAGATTGGTTTGTCAGATGTTGTAGTAGGACTTGCTGTTGCAAATACAGTAGATAATTTTATCGAAAATCGTAGAAATGATGATGAAGATAATGTCAGTGGATATACAGATGATGAATTAGATGATTATGGATTAGAAGATTGGCAAAAAGATTTGGTTAAAAAAGGTGATTATGACCCTTGGAACTTTGAGGAAGAAGATTTAGAAGAAGATGACTACTACTATGAAGATGATTAAAGTTAATATTTAAACAGTTAGTATAACATTATACTGACTGTTTTTTCTGTTTATGTCTGAAATGTCAATTTTTATGCTTGAAATGTAAAAATATGATACTTAATATGGAATTTTTTTGCAAATATATACAAAATATGCAATGTAGGACACAATTCGACAAATTTCGCAGAAAAAAAATTGTAGAATAATGACAGTAGCAATGCCAAGGGCTATGTGATATATGAAAAGGGGTAGTAGTAAGTTGTATTAAATAAATAAAGGATAAAATTTAGAATGGAGTATGCAGTAGATATTCTAATTTTTTTAGTAGTATGTAGTGCATGTTTCACATAAGAGGTAAGCAAAAGATAAAGTTTCGTTGCTTATAGTTCTTAATCTAAAAGGCATTGACTTGATAGGAGGTCTGTGCCTTTTATGAGAGTTGATATATTTAGACTTATTTTATATAAATTAAATAATAAACAATTAGACATAAAGGACTTAATGTGCCTTTGTGCCTTTTTATTTGCCGATTATGGTCTTTATTTTTCAA
Organism: uncultured Caryophanales bacterium; assembly: GCA_946412015.1. Lineage (GTDB taxonomy): Bacteria > Bacillota_I > Bacilli_A > RF39 > UBA660 > RUG12438. Next base: position 10,986 of record CAMKGA010000024.1, on the reverse strand, counting down.
AGGCTATAATCGGCTTTTTTTTGTACCTTTTAATTGGAAAATTATGTAAGTGCAGAAGTCCACCTTTTATCAATTTGTTTTAAAAAAATTCAAATTGATAGGAGGAAAGAAAGATGGCAGAACGCCCAAAAAGAAGAAAGTATAGGGACAATCCCTATACTTTAAAATATATTGAGGAAAAAAATATTTATATAGTTAGTTTTAAAGATATAAAAGGACACTTTCAAGAAGTAGAAGTGAGCAAGGAAATATATAAGGCATTTGATTTATTTGAATTGCAAGATATTAAAGAACTTAACGAATATGACAGGCATATTGAGCATTCAGAGATATTTGAAAATAATCTTGAAGTAAGAGCAAAGGACAAGCCATTAAGTTTAGAGGATGAGGTAATAAGAAAATCTACATTTGACGAACTAAAAAAAGCAATAGAATTACTACCTACTGTTCAAAAAAGTAGAATCAAAAAGTATTATTTTGAAGATAAGAGCGAAGTTGATATTGCAAAAGAAGAAAAAGTATCACAAAAAAATGTGTCTAAAAGTTTATCTGTTGCAATTAAGAATTTAAAAGAAATTTTAAAAAATTTAAATTAGGTGGGTATATTTTTGGCGATTAGTGAGGAAACAGGTGAGAGGGAGTTAATCCTTCTCAACCTGTTCCTTTCATTTTATATGCATTTCTCCGATATGAGAGTAAGTGATTAGAGCAGGAGCGTTCTTTGACAATTTGATATACACTTCATCAAATACGTTCCTATTAGGAATAGCACGTTAGCAAGTACGCTTGTCGGTAAAATACTTGGCTATAAAATTAGGTAGCACCTAATCTGCGAAGACTACTAATAGTATTAAAGATACTCCTGCCTAGCCACAGACTCACGCAATGGGGGCAGCCCGGAGAGAACCTCGGGGAGGTGGAATTCCTGTGAGATTATATCGCAAATAATCGTTTGATGATTTCCCAAGAGTTGAGGGGTTTCGAGGAGAAATATCAACTTAATGAAAACTAAAAAGAAAAATTAAATATACAAAGCCAGAGTATTTACTTTGGCTTTTTTTACATTTTAAGGAGGAATAAATATATGAAAAGAAAAAATTATAGAGTTAAGGTTAAATTGATATTTGAAACTACAATGGATCATTCACAAACGAGTATGAAAAAAGCACAAGAAGACGTTAATAGAGTATTAACAGATTATTTAAAAAATAGAAAACTAAATATATTAAATCTGTTTGAAGATAAGCCACCACACATTATATATAAGGTGGAAAAAAAGAATGATTAAAAGCAATATTGAAAAAGGAGATATTCTATATGCAATATTAAATCCGGTTATTGGTAGCGAACAAGGTGGAGAAAGACCTGTGGTGGTAATTCAAAACAATTTAGGTAATGAGTATAATCCGACAATTATTGTTGCTCCATTAACAAAAAAATTAAAAAAGAAAAAACTACCAATGCATATTTTTATACCCAAAAACTCTATTTTAAGATTTGATTCACAAATATTATTGGAACAGACTAGAACAATAGATAAATCAAGAATTGTTAATTATTTGGGTAGTTTAAATGATTATCAAATACAGTTAATAGATAATGCTTTAATTGAAACTTTTGGAATAGATATAATAGGTTATTTAAAATTTAAAGGTATAGGAGGAAATAATATAAATGAAAGAGAAAAATTATATAGTGAATATTATGACAAAACAAACTGAAATGAATATAAATGTTAAAGCAATAAATAAAAAAGAAGCAAAAGCAAAAATTATTGATGTTCTTAAAAGATGTAATCTATTTGGACATAAGAGTTTAAGTGATTTTAAATTAAATTGTAAAAGAATAAGGAGGGAAATATAATGGAAGATACAATGTTATATACAGTTAGAGAAGTTGCAGCATTATTGCATATAAGTCCTAACTATGTATATGTGTTAATTGATAAAGGTTGCCTACCTGCTATAAAATTAGGTAGTGTAAAGATATTGAAATCCACTTTAATAAAATTTTTAATGGAGAATGAGGGAAATGACCTTTCTGATATAAATTGTATTAAAAAACTAGATGTTAGTTCTTCAATAGGTGTCGCAAATGGCTAGTGTAGGTATAAAAAAAAGAGGAAAGGTATATCAATACCAATTTGAAATTGCACCTGTTAAAGGAAAAAGAAAGTGGATAACAAAATCTGGATTTAAAACAAAAGCAGAAGCAGAAGAAGAAGGAAATAAAGCATATACTGAATACTTAAATGCAGGAGTTCCTTTTAAAGAATGTAAAACTTCATATACAGATTATTTAGACTATTGGATAGATAATTATTGTAAAACTAATTTAAAATATAATACAATTCAAGCGTATAAAAATATTATAGATAAGCATATTGCTCCAAAGTTAGGAAAATATAGATTATCAACACTAACAAGTGTAAGGTTAAATACTTATCTTACTGAATTAGTTGAAGAAAATGATTTTGCACCAACATACTTTAAAAACATATTAAAAGTTTTAAAAGGCTCATTTCGTGACGCCTGTAATGTATATGGATTTATTAAATATGATCCAGCAAGAGATTTAAGACTTCCAAGACTTGATAAAAGGAGAGAAGATGTGAAACATTTATATACGCAAAAAGAAATAGATTTAATATTAAATAGATTCTCTGATAATGACACATTTACTTGTGTCTTTTTAACATCTTGTTTTACTGGAATGAGAACAGGGGAGGTATGTGCATTAACTTGGAATGATATTGATTTTGAAAAAGAAACAATAAATATTGAACATAATGTATATGACAAACCGAAAGACGATAAAGGTAGGTGGTTTATAGGAACTACTAAAACAGAATCAGGAACTAGAAAAATTCATTTAAGTCAAACATTAAAAATAGCATTACAGAATTATAAAAAGAAACAGGACTATTATAAAAAACTATTTGGAAGAAGATATATAAAGTATCGTGTTGAAGATGTTGTTAATTCGTATGGAAAAGTAATAGAACATAGAATAGTAAGAGAAGAATTAAGCAACAAAGAATCTGAAAAGATAGATTTAATTTTTACAAAAGAAAATGGCTTATATATAGGAACAGATATTACAAGGACACCATTTAAAATTATTCATAATGAATTAGGTATTAAAAAATGTAGATTTTATGATTTAAGAGGTAGTTATGCAACAAAGATTTTAAATAGTGGTGTTGAAATTAGAGATGTAGCCGATTTGCTTGGACATAGAAATATAGAAACTACTGAAAACTTTTATATATCAAGTACAGAAGATTCAAGAAAATATGCATCAGAAGTATTTGATAATATATCAAAGTCTGAAACAATAGATAAAATAATTAAATATAAAATTGATATTGAATAATAATAATTATTCCTCTCTCTTAATTTGACTATAAACATTAAATATTATATAATATAAAAGAATTACAAAGGTGCGAATATTATAATCGCATATTTGTATATAACTATATTATATAGTAGAATGATTGCAGTGAACGGATGTGGTCAATGTCCACATTTTGTCCACAGTAGATAAATTATTTATAGTAATATAAATAACATAAATAACATAAATACAGATGATACCTTGTACCGGAATCAAAGAAAATACTATAAATAACATAAATAACATAAATAACATAAATATAGGAACTTCAAGTACATGTGGCAGTGGTCGCAAATATAAACAATGTTGTGGTAAATAAGCCCGCGAACCCGCATAAAATAAGGGATTGCGGGTTTTTCTATGATTACAATATTTAGGTAAAAAGTGACGTGTCCATTGCCCTAGATACGTTTTAGATACTCTTCAAAAACGTTGCAAACCCTTATAAAATAAGGTTAAAATGTATATTGACGTATAATTTTCAAATTAAATACAAAACGTATCTAAAAAGTATCTAAATTGTAATTTATTACTTAAAAGCAGTAATATCCAAAATTACTAGCAATAATTTATGGTATAATTTATATAGAAGAAAAGCGGTGATATTCTTGGAGAAAAGTAATTATTTGAAAGATAATAAAGAGTTAATGAAGGAATATGATTATGACAAAAATACTGAGTTTGATTTGAATACACTTACTTTAGGATCTGATCGAAAAGTATGGTGGAAATGTAATAAAGGTCATAATTGGCAAGCAGGAATTGGAAGTAGGCATCGTTCAGGTGCGGGTTGTCCTGTATGTGCTAATTTGCAAGTGTTAAGAGGTTATAACGATTTGGAATCTCAATGCCCTAGAGTCGCAAATGAATGGAACTATGAAAAGAATGAGTTTAATCCTGATGAAATAGTTTATGTTTCTAATAAAAAGGTTTGGTGGAAGTGTGAATTTGGCCATGAGTGGGAAACTGTTATTAGAAATAGAACAAAAGAAAATGGAACCAATTGTCCATACTGTACAAATCAAAAAATATTAAAAGGATATAATGATTTAGCTACTGAAAATCCAGATTTAGCATCTGAATGGAATTATGACAAAAATGATATTGTCCCAACAGAGATTGGTTCGAAGTCTAAAAAGAATGTTTGGTGGAAATGCAAAAATGGGCATGAATGGCAACAAGTGATTGAAGTTAGGAATCGTGGCACTGGATGTCCATATTGTAATGGGAAAAGAATTATTGAGGGAAAAACAGACTTACTTGCTAATTATCCAAGAATAGCAAAAGAGTGGGATTATGAAAAAAATGAAGAAAAGCCAAATGAGGTGTTTCCTAGCTCTAGTAAATTATTTTGGTGGATTTGTCCTAAAGGTCATAGTTATAAACAAACAGCAGGAAATAGAATTCAAAATCATGGATGCCCAATTTGTAGCAAAGAAAGAGTTACTTCTTTTCAAGAAAAGATTGTATTCTACTATGTAAAAAAATATTTCTCTGATACTGTAGACAATTATAAAATTAAAGAATTAGGAAAAAGAGAAATTGATATATTTATTCCGAGCAAAAATGTTGGAATAGAGTATGATGGTGGCTATTATCATATAGATCCAAATAATGATATTGAAAAGGATAAGATTTGTGATAGACTTGGAATAAAATTATATAGAATCAGAGATAACAAATGTGCAAAAATTAATTCAACAAGTATATGCTTTTATAGAAAAAATAAATCTACTGAAGATTTAACATCAATAGTAATTAAATTATTAAATGATTTAGGAATTACGAATGTCGATATAGATATTGATAGAGATTTAGATAATATATATTCAGAAATTGAACATATAGCAAAAAAAGAATCTCTAGCAACAAAATATCCAGAGATTGCAAAAGAATGGAATTATGAAAAGAATGGTAATTTTAAACCTGAACATATTGCACCAAAAAGTAGTAAGAAAGTCTGGTGGAAATGTTTAAAATGTGGTCACGAATGGATAACAGATCCTAATCACAGATCTAGGGGACAAGGGTGCCCAAAATGTGCAAAAGAGATAAAGGGATGAACTAAAAAATGAAAAACATTTTAAATAGAATTTATTATAATTATTATAATATAGATAAAAATTATTATTTTCCTATTGATAAAGACTATATGAGATTTGTTTTTATGTTAAGAAATGAAAAAATTAGAAACTTAACTATTGATGATGCAATTGAAAAATATAGGAATAGGAATAATCCGTTTAAAGATGTTGTTTTGAATAATGTTAATAATCATCGTGATTACTTAATAGAAAGTGAAACCATTCATATTACATATCCAATAGAAGAGTCATTAGAAAGAATAAAAGTATTGTATGATGTGGTTGGGAAAAAGAGATGGAAAGAAATCTTTGAATTTGATTATGAATTGTTATACAACTTCATAGTAGTTATAATTTATCGTATTTTTATGTTTAATTATGGCCGTATAACACGTGATATTGAATACATAAAGAAATATGATGATGCTTTTCCTGATTCGAAAAGATGTTATTTTACAAAAAAAGAGTTATATAGTTTTTTTAATAATAATCCTCAAATTGATAAAATATTAGATTTTATATCCATAGATATTAATAAGCAAGAGAAAAAAACAGATGCCGCAAAATTATTATATTATGATGGAAAATACTATTTATATTTTATATGGGATTTTATATATAACTTGTTTGATGAAATAGAAATTAAAATATTAGATCATACAGATGACAGAGATAAATATTATCATGAGAAAGGTAAGTGTTTTGAAAATTTATGTTATGATAAATTATGCAAATACTATCCAAAAGAACGAATTTATAAAAAGCTTAAATATGATTACAAGGATGGAGATAACGAAGTTGATTTAATATTAGATTTACCAAAATCATATTTAATATTTGAATGTAAGTCTTCAGAATTTAATATTGATAAATTCAGTTCTAATAATGAGTTGTATAAAAGATTTCTTACAGCTTTTGGAAGAGGATTTAAAACAATTAATAATTTAGATAATTACATTAAAAGTGGTAATAGTTTTTTCTATAAGGGATCTAAGAAAAACAAAATAAGTTTTGATTTTAAAGACAAAAAAGTATATTATGTTAATCTGAGTTTATATAATATAGAATATCTTCAAACACAAATTCAAAAAATCAAAAAAGAATTTATTAGACCTGTTAATATTTATCCAATATGTTGGAATTACTTAGATTATGGTGCAATAATGAAATTATCTCCACTTGATCTAGGTTTATTTGAACAATATTTAGAAAAAAGAACAAAATTATTAAACGAAAAGAAAAACATTACGTTTGATATTGATGAAATTGATGCGTTTGGGTTTTTAACTGAACCAAAATATGAATATGTGTATGAGATGCTTATAAATCATATAAATGAAAATGTAGATGAAAATTTTATGATTTCAAATGGGGCATATAGAAAAGAGTTTAATAATATGTTTGATAAAAAGTTTATTGATGATTACATAAATAAAATAGCAAAATATTATGATACTTAAAAATTGTAAAAATTTAAAATATCTATTTTTTTAGATACGTTTTTAGATACGTTCTGTTAGGTTTGCCGAGTGCTACGGAGTGCTCCCAAGTGCAACCAAACACCGAATTAACGAGCCAGGTGCTTCCAAAAGCTGCCAAAATCCCCAATACCAAAAGCCATGTGGCTCAGGGAAAAAATACAAACAATGCTGTGGTAAGTAGTAGGAAATATAAGGGTTTGTGAGGATTTTGTCCACACAAAATTTGACCGAAAATTGCCATTTGTCCACATTTTGTCCACGTAAATTTAAAATTGTGGACAACAGGACAAAAAGTGTTGTGAAATTTAGTACACGTTTTGTGGACAATTTATAAAGATAAATGTCATCATTCGATGGCATTTTTTGTTTACCAATTTTAGAAAAGGAGAGTATAAAAATGGTAAGCGTAAGAAAACGTGGAAAGGTATATGAATACCGATTTGAAACAGCTTCGGTTGATGGCACAAGGAAATGGATTACAAAATCAGGATTTCCAACAAGACAGGATGCATTAAATCAAGGTGCATTAGATTATACAGAATATTATAAGATAGGAAGAGTTAGAAGAAATAAAGATATGTCATATTCTGATTACTTAGATTATTGGATTGATACTTATTGTAATTTTAATTTAAAATATTCAACCATTGTTACATATTTAAATATTATTAAACTATACTTAAAACCTATGTTAGGAAGATATGCACTATGGCAAATTGATTCTCAAATGTTACAAGAATTTATTAATAAGATATTTGTAGAAAAGAATTTATCTAAATGGTATTTAAAAAACATTATGAAAGTAGTAAAAGGTTCATTAAGATATGCATGTTATTCAGTTAATTTTATAAATGAAAATCCTGCTGAAAAAGTACATATTCCAAGATATGAAGTAGTATGTGGAGATCCAGCACATATATTTACTCAGGAAGAAATAGAAAAAATACTAAATAGATTTAAAGATGTTCCTTATATTTATTATTCTTTTTTAACAGCATATTACACAGGTATGAGAGTATCAGAAGTATATGGATTAACTTGGGATAATATTAATTTTGAAAAAAAGACTATAACTATTAATAAAAATATTATTAAAAAGAATAAGTATGGATTACCTAAAAGATATTGTATAAGTAAAGGACACTCTGTTGAAGTATGGAGTTATGGTACTTGTAAAAATCCTCAAAGTCAAAGAACAATATCTATAGGAGATACCTTAGTTAAAGCACTAAAAGAATATAAGAAACTTCAAGAAGAAAATAAAGAATACTATGGAGAATCATATCTGAAACATTATGAAAAAAGAATAATGAATGAATATACAAATAGACCTGAAATAAAAATAGTAGATGCTAAGGCTGAAATAGAAGTTGATCTACCTGAAGCTAAATTGGTATTTGTTAGAGCTAATGGAGATTTTAGAGGAACTGAATCACCTAGACATGCATTTAAAGTTATTAATTATGAACTTGGAATACCTTGTAGATTCCATGACTTTAGAGATACTCATGCAACTAGATTAATAGAACAAGGTGCTGATATAAAAGCAGTATCTAAAAGATTAGGGCATTCAACTATAATGACTACATATAATATATATGTTAGAGTAACAAATAAAATGGAAACTGAAACAGTTAATAAATTTGAAGATTATGCTAATACTTTAGATATTCCGCCTGTACAAGATATAGAATACCAAGATTAGTTCATTCCCTAAATAAGGAATTGACAAATGTTTAAAAAGTGATAATATATATAACCAATGAAAGAGGTATTCTCTAGAAATGGAGGTACAGCTATGATAAAACAATCAAAATTAATAAATCTTTATAATGAATTATTTAGAGGTGTCGGTAGTATTTAAACACTTTAATACTATTGACACCTTTTTTTGTAGTATTTAGAAGTAAGGGTGGTAAAATGATTAAAGTAAAGGATGGTAAATTACAAGCTGAATTATTAGATAATAAAGGAACATTATCTAACAAAATAATTGAACAATATGATTATATTGAACTAAAAAATGATTTTGCTGAAATAGTAGATATATTATCTACAAATATGTTAGTTCATGCTATGTATCAAGATGCATTGAAATACGAAATAACTGAAGACTTGGAGTTTAAAATTTTTATTGATGAAAATGTTAAAGATTATACAATGACTTATGATTTTGCAACTAATTACTCATATTTTTCAAAAACAAATACTGGCATAATTACCTTAGATAGAAAAAACTATGATAAATCTATAGAAATGTGCATGATTCTTTTAAAGAAAGTAAAAGCATCATATGATAAATTAAATGAAGTAGAAAAATTTATAATTAAATCTTTAGAGTTTGATAATCCACCTGAAACTGATGAAGAATTAATTGATAGATTAATGACATATAAAAATGGTTATTATTTATCAAAGAAAAGTGCATATATTAAAATGGCATTACAATTGAATATTAAAAATGTTATAAAAAGAGAGAGAACAGATATAATAAAACAAGCAATGGCGGATGCTTGTATTGTTACAATTTCTGATAATAAATAATAATCGTAAAATAGTAATATTCCGAGCAAAATAATTTTCAAAAAATGTTAAGATTTTAAAAAATATGGTATAATGAATTTAATAAGTAAAGGAGTTGTTTATTTTATATGGAAATTAAATGCAAGAATTGTGGTGCAACATTAAATGAAAAACAGAATTTTTGCCCTTCATGTGGAACGGTAACAACTAAAAAAGAACGTCGAAAAAAAATCATTATTGTTGTCAGCTTTATACTTCTATTAGTTGTTATTATTTCGCTATTGTGTGTTCTTTTAAAAAAAGATAAAAACATGCATGATTTATCACCAAGAGAAGTTGTTGATTATTTACAAAAAGAAGGCTGTGAATTTGATATTTCGGATCATACATATATTTATACAACACATTATGTTTATGTATCATGCGATAATCCTAAAATAGCATTTCAAAAAATCGAAGGAAGTGCCTTAAATACTATTATGTATAATTGGCAATTAGATTCATTAAATGATAGTTGGGCAGATATTTTAGAATCAGATAAAAATACAAAAAGTGAAGAAAAGGCTCAATATGAAGAATATGAAAAGTGGTTAAAGAAGATAGGTTTAACTAATACACAAATAATCGATGCATTAGATTATTATGATGATAATAATTAAGGAGTAAATATGGAAAATAAGTTTTGCGATAAATGTGGAAATAAACTAGAAAAAGGACAAGAATTTTGTCCTAAATGTGGTAAAAAGACTGTGGACAACAATAAGAAGGAAAGTGTAAAAGAGAATGATATTGTTAGTCAAGATAATAAAAAAAGTAAAAGGGGCATAATTATTGGTGCTATAGTTGCAGTTCTATTAATAGCAGGATTAGTAACAGGAATAATTATTAAAAATAATAATGATAAAGCTAAAGCAAAAGAAGAATTGGAGAAAGCTGTTGAAAGATATAAACTTGATGCCTATTCTTTTGGATTTGAAACATTATCATCGCTAGCAGATATTGAGAATGTAGGAAATGATGTAAAATCATATTGGTATGATTACATATACAATGATAAGTATTCCAGCATAGATGATGCAGTAGATAAAGCATTGGAAAAAAATAGTGAGTTAATCAAAAAAATAGATGATAAGAAGAAAGACATAGAAAGAGATTATAAGGCTTTATTAAAAGTTCCAGATGAAAATAATTCAGAATTAAACGAAATTAAACAAGCTGTAAAAGATTTATATAACGACTACTATGATTTTTATGATGTAGTTATTACACCTACTGGAAATTATACTACATTCACTTCGGACTTTTCTAGATTAGATAGTTCAGGTGTAAAAAAATATAATAGTTTAAATTCTTTATTGGGATATTAATTAAAGTGATCGTCATATTAAGATATACAGAGCGGATGAAAATCCGTTTTTGTAAGGTATAATATAAAGTGTAAGACAAATAGTAATTTGTTTAATAGGAGGAATCTAAATGGATAAGAAAAAGATAATGAA
>CAMKGA010000023.1 GCA_946412015.1 uncultured Caryophanales bacterium | reverse complement strand
AAGACTAAATTCAGCTCGGTAATATTGAAACTGGAATTTACTTTTTCATTTCACATACTTACAGATATGATAAAAACGATAGATATAAATGTTGATTATTTCATATACGAATGGTATAATAAAAACAAATCAAAGGAATATTATAAAAAGTATAAAGATATACTAATAATGGGTATGGATAGGTCTGATTATAAATATGTTAAGGATGATGAGTATATGGAAAAGATAGTTAATGATATTGATAATTTAAATAGAGATAATAATTTTCATCAATTATTTACAGATGAAGAAGATAAAATTAAACTTAGAAATGGGTACATTGAAGAAGGTATAGAACAAGGTAAGATTGATGCTGCAAAGAAAATGTTAGAAAAAGATTATCCTATAGAAGACATAATAGAAATAACTGGACTTACAAAAGAACAAATAGAAAATATTAAGTAATAAGAGGAATAAGAAATTTTAATAAACTCTTTTCTTTTTTTTATGTTTTGCTAAAATCATAATAGAGGTAATATTTAAATAGGATGATGATAATAAATGAAGAAAAATAAAGCCTTTACTTTGATCGAACTAATAGCAGTATTAGTAATATTGGCAATATTAGCACTCATTGTAACACCACTTGTAATGAATATAATAAAAAAAGCAAGAATATCAGCAGATAAGAGAAGTATCGATGCTTACGGTAGATCAGTAGAAATTGCAATAGCTAATTATCTGCTTGAAACAGGAACATTTCCAACATCAATAAATGAATTAACCATTGAATATTCAGGTGATGATGTAGTATGTAGTACAACACAATTAAATAGTGATTCAAGTGTATATCTAACTGGATGTCGTGTCGCTGGAAGAAATGTAGATTATGCATATGGAACTGATAAATCACCAACATATACTGCATATAGTATAGGTGATGAAGTAACATATAATGGAGTTGATTATTATGTAATAAAAGATAGTGGAGCGTCGGAAGAGTCAGTAACAATGTTGAAAGCTACTCCGCTAACAGTTGCTGAAGTTACAGAATATTATGGAAGTACATATAATACTTCCGGTTATGGTGGAATTGCATATTATAGAAAAGATGGTGAGTGTACTAATTCTTCTGATTCTAATTGTAAGACTGACTATGCCGAAAGTGATATAAAAAAAGTGATAGATGCCTGGGCAAACGATAATATAAATACAAGTGACCTTGCATCTGATTTAACGGGTTATAATGTTCGATTGATTACTATTAATGAATTAAAAGAAATTGGATATGATGGATCGCCAACTTCTAAGGAAGGTTGTGATTATTGTATATTAAAAAATGATAACATTCCACAATGGATATTTGGTAATTTTTACGATTATTGGACCATGACACTTAATTATTCGTATCGTATTTGGTGTGTAAGACATGATGGAGATATTTCTTCTTATGTTGTGAATGATAGCGGATATCAAATGTATGGAAACGGTGTATATGGAAATCATGGGCATGTTGTTCGTCCTGTTATAACTATATTAAAATCTTCAATTTCTAATTAATCTAAGGCAAGAGAATAATTAGACTTTGCGACTTTTATAATATAACAGCTTAAAAAATGTTAGAATATAAGGAAAAAAGATAATAAAAATTGTGAAGATATTCACTCAATAGTGAATTATATTCATGATTTTTTTTATTCATGAATTTTTGTTTAAAATACTGATTTTTTACATTGATCGGTTGTATATTTTGTTAGTTGTATATCATATAGGGCTAATGAAGAAGAAATCCTAATATAGCTTATGGAATTAAATATACGATTAAAAGGAGTCAGTCAAATATTAAATAAGGATATAATTTTTTTTATATCATTAGAAGCTTTGTGTGTAGTGATTTCAATATCTTCATAAAGTATATAATTTTTTGTAATGTTATCTTCAAATATTGCAATAAATAGTGCTAAAAAAATATGCAATAGTATATATCAAAATTAAAATATTTACTATTAATTTTTTACGGTAAATTTTATATATAAAACATCTGATTTTTGATTCTTAATAAAATCTTCAATTCCACCAAAGCGATAACCATAATTTATGATGTTTTTTTTATTTTCATTAGTTATAATAATCCATTGTTCTTTAACTCCTAATACTCACTAAGTACAATGTTTGTTTTAAATTAATTATTAGTAATTAGAATTTTATTGTAGAATGTGTATTTGCTTTCTTGATTAAATAAAATACCAGTGGTTTCTAGAAAGAATATTTTTCTTATTTTATCATAGACAAAATACCTAATATAACATTCAGTCTAACAACATAAGTTTTGCTTAATTAATTAATATGAGTAAGTAATGAAATAGAATTAAACCATCTATCAACAAAAAATAATAAATACTAAAATCATCTATTTGCATCCATTGCCTAAACTCTCTATTTTTATTTAGTCCTTAACATTAGGAACATTTTAATTATTGCATTATATAATTATTTGTGATATAGTAATCGCATTGCGATTTTTTCTTGCGTTTTAATATTCAATTTTAATAAATTTATCGCAATATTGTAATTTTAGGAAGGAGGTGTAGAATAATGAATGGTGCTTTTGAACGTTGTGACAAACTAACTCAAAATGCTATTATTAATGCTGTTCATAATGGTAGTACTGATAAACTATATCGTGAACTTGCTCCGTATCTTACGCGTGAAGAATGTTATCTTCTTTTAGCAGCTATAGATGAAGTTAAATATCTTAAAAGAGAAACCGATAATTCAATTTTCTTTGATAATGAATGCCCTGAATATTCTGATAATAGAAGTTATGATGATTATTATGAATTAGGTTATATGTTGACTGGTTGTGAGAGACTTTCTCCTGTAGCTGAAAGGTATTATGGAATTCATCGCTGCTAGTATATACTGTATATTATTCTATAACTTTTAATATAAGTAAGGGGGTATTATGGATTATAGTAAAACTACAGAAATTTTTGGTAAGTATGTTGATATTAAATTTAATGATTGCATTCCTAAAGGAGAAAAGCAAACATTTCACGAAAGAGCATTAACTTTGTATATTCATATTAATAAAATATGTAATGCAAAATGTGATTTTTGTAATGTCCATAAACAAAAATCATCTAAAGTAGAATTTGATTATAATAAATTAACAGAAGTTTTAATCGCACTAATACGTATGAATAAGTTAGGAAGAATTTCTATAACAGGTGGAGAAACATTTTTTGATATTGATGTTTTAGATAATGTTCTTTTAATAATAAAACAGCTTATTGAAAAACCTATTGTAACAATTAATACTAATGCATCAATGCTAAATAAAATATATCAGTTAAAAAATATTGATGTATTAACTGAAATTAGAATAAGTAGACATCATTACTTAGATGAAAAAAATAATTCTATTTTTAGAACAAAATGTGCGTCCTTGTCTGATATTTCAGATGCAGTTAAAACATATGGTGGTATAATTAAGTTGAATTGTAACTTAATAAAGGGATATATTGATAATACATTAGAAATTAGTAATTACTTAGATACTGTTTGTAAAATTGGTATATTACAAGTTGGTTTTGTTGGGCTTATGCCTTTTAATAAGTATTGTATAGATCACTATGTAGATTATACAAAATTTCAATTTCCAGATAATTATTTACATGTATATAATTTACATGATAGAAATATATGTCAATGTGACAATTATTTATATTTTCCCGAAAAAATTCCTGAAATTATGCAGATATATTTTAGACAGGTTCATAAACTTGAATGCAATTATTGTAGGCAACTTTCATATTCGTATGATAATAAATTTACGGAAGGATTTGGAGGAAAAGTAATTTATTAAAACATATATGGTTTTACATTGTTATATATGTTTTTTTTATTTGGTTAATGGGCTTTAATTAAAAATATGTTCTGATATACTATAATATTCAATTAAAATGTAAAAAAATAGAGATAATTAATGACTTAATATAAGAAAATTAATTTCTTTGTTCCAAAAATATTGTAAATAAAAGGGTCTATTTATATGCTCAAAAAAGCAAACGTAACAAGAAATAGGGGATTGTGTTTGCTTTTTATGTATATTTTAATAAAATCAATATTTTTTCACATAAACAGAAAAAAGCTTAGAATTCAAGATTTTTTAAGAATATTTTATTCAAAAAATGCTGTATTTGATTACATAAAAATTGAAATTTTAAGAGATTTAGAAAGATACAAGTTATTACTAGATAATGTACTTGATGATGAAATAATAAAAAAGCTTAATGTAATAAGATGAAAAGGTAAAGTGATTATTCATTTATATAAGTATTTAATTTTAATTTAATTATGTCACTATTAGAGTGTTCTACTGTAGAACAATTAGGATTTGAATTATCTAGAAATTGTAATTTAAGAAAGCTATGTGGATTTAATGATGTATATATTATTTGCTTGGATATGCTAACTATGAACTACCTATGATATTTACTGCAAAAAAGCATCTAAAGGTGAAAGCCAAATGACGAAATATTTAGGTTATCATAAAGTTCGAGAAACATTTAGATACGGATTATAGTATAGATAATCAATAGATACAAGTTTATTTATTCCTATAGCTAGAGATATTCAAAAATGGCAAAGAAAAAAAAGAATTGCTTTAGAAAGAATAAATGGAAGGCATGATAGATATTTTAATTTGGAAAAAATAAAGTGAATGGACTAAAAAAAGCGACAGTTTTTATAGATATAATGATAATAGGAATGATGACTATGGCAAAATGGTATATTTTGAACAAATAGACGGTCAAAATTAGATGTTTAAAATCTTTATAGTAGGACCTGCTTTTTTAAAATATAGTTATACTTTTATGATAGCAAAATGCAACAAGGGAATAATTGATAATGGTAAAATAAAATGTAGGATTATGACAAATTAAAATGTCGGTTTTCCTACATTTTTTGATTATGCTAAAATCATAAATTAATGACAAAATGAGATAGATATAATCTCGCCTTTTTGATATTATGTTATTTGTTGATAATGTTAAGGATATGAAAAGAATTATTATAATTTAAAAATGTTAGTAGATGATAATAAAGAGTTTTATTATAAGGACGAACAAATAGAAAATTTAAATATTATTAGAAAATTTTATTTAGGAAAAGTAAGATAATCAAAAGAAAATTTTAAGCAAAGTGTTAATAGTATAAGTTTTATTTAAAGCATGAATTTTGAAAAAGCAAAGACAATATCTAATTCTCTCCATTAATTTTTTTTATGATTTTATTTTGAAAAATCAGCACTCACACTTGACAAGTGCTAAAAAATGTGCTATTATTAACATGTAATTGAGATAATTACATAAATGTACTAAAAAATAGTATTTGGTTCATAATATTATAAGAAAGGGATGATTGTATGTTACCAGGTAGATTTTTATATGATAGTATGTTTGGAATTGACAGAATGGAAGATATGAGTTGTGATATTTACGAAAAGGATAATGTTTATCATTTAGAGATGGATATTCCAGGATTTACTCGTGATGATATTAAAATTGAATGTCATAAAGGTACAATTACTGTATCAGCTGAGAAGAATGTTGAAAAAGATGAATCTGACGAAGAAAAAAAATATATTCGTCGTGAGCGTAAATGCGGAAAATATAAAAGATCGTTCTATTTAGGAGATATAGATGAAGATTCAATTAAAGCAGAATTTAAAAATGGAACTTTATTAATTACAGCTCCTATTAAAGAGGAATCATTAAAGAAAGAAATTACTATCGAAAGTGAAGATTAATTCACTTTTTTTGTTTTTAATGTTATAATTATTTAAGAAAAGAGTGATGATATGAAAAAAATGTTATTAATGATATTAGATGGTGTAGGAGTTAGAGATGAAATTCATGGCAATGCATTTAATGCTGCAAAGCACCCTAATTTAGATTGTTTGTTTAATAATTATCCAAATAGTTTACTTGAAGCTAGTGGAACATCTGTTGGATTACCTGATGGGCAGATGGGTAATAGTGAAGTAGGACATATGAATATAGGTGCTGGAAGGGTTGTATATCAACCTTTAACATTAATAGATAAATCTATTAAAGATAAAACATTTTTTAAAAATGAAGAAGTATTAAAAGTGATGAATCATGTTAAAGAAAACAATTCTAAATTACATTTAATGGGATTATTAAGTGATGGAGGAGTTCATTCACATATTAATCATTTATTTGCGCTTCTTGATATGTGCCGTGAAAACAATATTAAAAATGTATATATACACGTAATAACAGACGGAAGAGATGTAGATCCTAAAAGTGCAGGAATCTATATTAAAAATTTACAAAAAAAGATTGATGATATTGGTATAGGAGTTATTGCAACCATTGGTGGGCGTTATTATGCGATGGATAGAGATAATAACTATGATAGATTAAAACTTGGTTATGATGCAATTGTAAATGCTAAAGGGGAGTATTATGATGATATCAATAAATTCTTATCTGAAAGTTATGAAAAAGGCATTACTGATGAATTTTTAATTCCTACATTATTTACACATGATGCTAGTGTAGGTGATAATGATGGTTTTATTACTTTTAATTTTAGAAAAGATCGAATAAGAGAAATATTAACCTCATTAACAAATCCAGAGTTTAATGATATGGAAGTTAATAAATTTAAAAATTTAAAGGTATTAAGTATGTTGCCAGTTGTATCATCAGTTAAAGCTCCATATGCTTTTGATGATGCTAATCTAAAAAATATTATGGGAGATGTTATAAGTAGCAATAATTTATCTCAACTTAGAATTGCTGAGACTGAAAAATATGCCCATGTTACATTTTTCTTTGATGGCGGTCGTGAAATTGATTATAAAAATGAAAATAAAATTTTAATACCTTCACCAAAAGTTGCTACATATGATTTAAAACCTGAGATGAGTGCTTATCTAGTAACAGATGCACTGCTTAATGATATGGATAAGTATGATTTTATAGTTTTGAATTTTGCAAACGGTGATATGGTAGGGCACACTGGTGTATTTTCTGCAGCAATAAAAGCAGTAGAGGTAATAGATGAATGTATAGGTAAAATATATAATAAATGTAAAGAACTTGATTTTACTTTAGCAATTACTGCAGATCATGGTAATTGTGATTATATGCTAGATAATAATGATAATGTTGTAACTAGTCATTCAACGAGTTTAGTACCATTTATTATAACTGATAAAAGTATTACTTTAAAAAATGGTAAGCTTGGTGATATAGCTCCAACCTTGTTAAATATTATGGGTCTTGATATTCCAAAAGAAATGACGGGAGAAGTACTTAGTAAATGTATTTAAATTACAGCATTAGTCATTTATTAAATTTGTTTTTACGGAATATTTCGAAATATACAATATATCCTTTTATAATAATTAGTTCTATAATATTATTATTTATATTATTAAAAAATAAAGATAGTTATTCTAAATATATAATTATTGCAATTGATATTATATTGTCATTTATAATTGTTGTAAATTATAAGTATAATTTATTTTCTACATTAACATTTAAATATTTTTATCATAATCTTTACTTTTACTTTTTAAATAGTTTAATCTTTATGATTGTAAACTTGGTATTAGTTTTAAAAAATAAATATTTAAAATTAAACATTTATTTTTATATATTACAAATAATATTTCTATTGTTTAGCTTGTTTATGACTTATTATTTAAAAAATGCACATCTTTTAATTATTGGAAATATTTATCCAGAAATAACTATAGGTAATTATATTTATTTTATTTACTATATTGCAATTATACTTATTATTGTTTACAAAGCTTTGACAAGAAATAAATAAATCTGATATAATTTTGTTAGCTAGAGGTGATTATATGCGTATTAATAGCGTTAATATGACTATAAGTGCAGTAAGAAGAAGCCAATATCCAACAGATGGAAAGCCTGAATATTTACTTGTTGGAAGATCAAATGTAGGAAAAAGTAGTTTTATAAATACTTTAATAAATAGAAAAAATTATGCAAGAACATCTGCAACTCCTGGAAAAACACAAACAATAAATTTTTATTTAGTAAATGATGCATATTATTTGGTTGATGCTCCAGGTTATGGATTTGCTATGATTAGTAAAAAGAAACAAAAAAAGTTTGGCCTTATGATGGAGGACTATATTCAAAATAGACCTAATTTAAAACAAGTTTTTATGTTAGTTGATTTTAGACATAAACCATCTAATGATGATTTAATGATGTATAATTATTTAAAACATTATAGGATTCCTGTTACTATAGTAGGTACTAAATCGGATAAAGTTGGTATTACTTTACATCAAAAGCAAAGAAATATTATTCTTTCGGATTTGGATTTAGTTGTTGGTGATGATTTTGTAATGTTTTCAAATGTAACAAAGCAAGGAAAAAAAGAGATTTATGAAAAAATAGAAAGAACTATGTAACTCATAGTTTTTTTATTGCAATATTTTATCTTTTTTGATAATATATAAAATAGGATAGGGTGTTACTATGAATAATAAATTTTTAATTACAGTTATTATTCCAACTGCTGAGATGGAATTTGATGTATATGTTCCAAATTGCAGAAAAATTGGTACTATAAAAAAATTTATTTTAAATGCTATTTCAGATTTAACTGATAAGCTTTATGATAGACCATTTGAAAGTGTAAGGTTGATTGATAGAAATACGGCAGTTGAATATGATAATAATATGTTGCTTAAGGATACAGAAATAAAAAACGGTACTAAAATTATAATAATATAGGATAAAGCGGGTGATTATATGCGTGTTTCAGTAATTAAAGAAAAGAAAATTCAAAATATAATTCTTAATAATGAATTTGAAGGAAATTATTGGGTTACGGAGACAGATGCGAATGGTATAGAGAGAAATTTAATTTCTATTGAGGCTGATAATGGAAAATGGCGAATAGTAAGTAATAGGAATGTTTATTATATTGAAAATGACATAGCTAAACAATTTGTATATTTAGAAGAAAATAAGTTTTATTTGATAAAAAATGAAGTAGATAATAATATGTTTTATATATATTGTAGTAAGGTTATTACTAATTATAATTATTATGAAATTGGTTCAAAGTTGGATGAAGGCATTATTATTGGAAGTGGTGATACAGCTGTAATAAATTATCCATTTATAGAAAAAGAAAATTGTATTATAAAGAAAGTAAATGATAAAGTATTTGTAATAAATAATAATTCTAAAGAAGGTATTTATGTAAATAATGCAAGAGTTGGTAAATATAGAGAAATAAAAAATGGGGATGTTGTTTTTATATTAGGATTAAAAATAATATTTTGTGTAATACAGGATGTTCATAAAAACGTGCTTGCATATTTAGGGGTTAACAATTTAGATAATATTAGTATAAATGTATCACTAATCTCTACGACTATTTCTCCTCCAATTAATACAGCTTACGAAGATTCTAAAGATGAAAATGAGTATCCACTTTATGATGAGAATGAGTATTTCTATAAAATTCCGAGATTTGTAAAGCAAGTAAAAAATGTTGACGTTCAAATTGATTCTCCACCGTCTAAAAATTCAGATAAAGAAGGACCAGCACTATTAACTTTAGGCCCTATGATTACAATGTCGATGACATCAGCAATAACTGTTTATACATCTATGAGTGGTGTTCTTAGTGGTAGGTCATCTTGGGCTACTGCAGCACCATCATTAGTAATGAGTGGAACTATGATGCTAAGTAGCTTATTATGGCCAACGGTTGCTCGTAAATATCAAAAAAGTCAAAAGAAGAAAAACGAAAAGGAAAGACAGGAAAAATATAGTGAATATATAAATGAAAAAAGGCAGGAAATTAATGATATAAGAAAAGAGCAAATGAAAATATTGATGGATAATTGTCCTCCTTTAGAAGAAGTTATCAAATTAATTGCATTAAAAGATATATCATTGTGGCAAAGGAGAATAAAGGATCCAGATTATTTAAAAATAAATTTGGGTAAGGGAACATATCCGATGGAAATTAACGTTCATTATCCTGAGAAACATTTTACAATGGATGAAGATAATTTAAGACAGGAAGTTGAAAAATTAGGCTCAGAGCCTAAATTACTTGAAAATGTCCCATTTGAATTCTCATTTATTGAAAACTATTTGAGCGGCTTAATTGGAGAAGAACAAAATAATGGCGAGTATATGCGCAGGTTATTAATTCAAATTTTAGCGTTTCATAGTTATGATGATTTAAAAATAGTAATATTTACAGATGAAGAACAGGAATATCAATGGAAATTTTTAAAAATGGCTCCACATTTGTTCTCTGATGATAAAAGCGTGAGATTTTTTGCAAATAATATAGAAGATTATAAAGAATTAAGTTATTATTTAGATAGAATTCTTTCCTACAATATGGAAGCTTTTGGACAAAGTGATTCTGTTAATATGGATATGTTTGATCAAACATATTTAATAATTACTGATTGCTTTAAAAAAGTAAGAGATTTAGATTTCTTTAAAAAATTGATAGATAATGATTATTATTATGGATTTAGCCTATTTATCTTAGATAATAAAATGGTTCATTTGCCAGATCAATGCTCAAGCTATATACAATTGGATAATACAAAAGGTCAATTTTATAATAATGAAAATTTTGAGGGTGTTATTGAGTTTAACGCAGATTTAGAAAAAGAAATAAGTTATGAAGATTGTGTTTTTAAATTTGCAAACATGCCTATTGAAATAGAAAACGAAGTAGAAGGGCACATACCAGATAGATTAGGATTCCTTGAAATGTATAAAGTTGGAAAAATAGAACATTTAAATATAATGAATCGTTGGAAACTGAATGATCCAACTAAAAGTTTAAGAGCACCATTAGGATTAGATAAACAAGAAAATGTAATTTATCTTGACCTTCATGAAAAGTATCATGGCCCACATGGACTTATTGCTGGAACTACTGGTTCGGGTAAGTCAGAATTCATAATTACATATATTCTTTCTATGGTTGTAAATTATAGTCCAAATGAAGTTGCGTTTATATTAATAGATTATAAAGGTGGTGGACTTGCAGGGGCTTTTGAAAACAAAAAAAATAATTTTAGATTACCTCATTTAGCGGGAACTATAACTAACCTAGATAAAAATGAAATGAATAGAACTCTTGTTAGTATTCAATCGGAATTAACAAGAAGGCAAGCAAAATTTAATGAAGCTCGTGATTATTTAGGCGAAAGTACAATTGATATATATAAATACCAGAAATTTTTTAGAGAAGGAAAAATAAAAGAACCGATGCCACATTTATTTATAGTTTGTGATGAATTTGCAGAGTTAAAGCAACAACAACCTGACTTTATGGATAATTTAATATCTGCGGCTCGTATTGGGCGTAGTTTGGGGGTTCATTTAATTTTGGCTACACAAAAGCCAAGTGGAGTAGTAAATGATCAAATTTGGTCAAATACTAAATTTAGAGTTTGTTTAAAAGTTGCCTCTCCTGGAGATAGTTCTGAAATTATTAAGTGTCCGGATGCTGCTAGTATTAAACAAGCTGGAAGATTTTATTTACAAGTAGGTCAAAATGAAATCTTTGTTCTTGGACAATCAGGATATTGTGGTGGAAACTATGTTCCTTCAGAAATAGTAAAAAAGGAGATTGATAAGTCCATTCAATTTATAGATAACATTGGAAATGTTATAAAAACTATTGATGATGAGGTTCAATTTCAAAAAAATGAAGATTTGGGGGATGAATTATCAAATATACTTAAATATGTTACAAAAGTTGCTGAAAAACTAAATGTTAGAGCCGAAAATTTATGGTTGGATGCTATTCCAGCAGATATATATATAGAAGATATAGTGAAAAAATACAATTTTTCATCAGAACAAGTAACTGCTGTTATAGGTGAATATGATGATCCTTCAAATCAAAAGCAAGGGATTCTTACCATTCCATTTGATCAAGACTCAAATACAATGGTATATGGGTTAGCAGGAGCTAATAAAGAAATGTTTTTAAGAACATTAATTTATTCTGTTTGTCATAATTATTCATCAAAGCAAATTAATTTTTATATTCTTGATTTTGGTTCAGAATCATTTAGAATTTTTTCAAAATTACCACACGTAGGTGATGTTGTATTTCAATCTGAACCAGATAAAGTAGATAAATTGTTTAAAATGATTAATGAAGAATTAATTGATCGAAAGAAAAAATTTGCTGATTATAATGGTGAATATGAAAGCTATTGTAAGTTAAGTGGAAATATATTGCCAAGAATATGTACTATTATTAATAATGTAGAGACATATAAAGAAATATATTCTGGATATGATGAAATGTTAATGTTTTTATCACGTGAAGGTGGTAGATATGGAATTAACTTTGTAATGACAGCAGGTGGACTTGCAGGTTTAGGAAGTAGATTATTAAAAAATTATCCTAATACTTTTGCACTAGATATGAATAATAAAGATCAATACTTTGATGTTTTAGGCAAAATTGGAAATGTATATCCAGCAGATTATCCAGGTAGAGGATTGTTTAAAAAAGAACAGGCATATGAATTTCAAACTGCAAGAATATGTGAAGATGATAAAATAATTGAATTTATTAAAGCAGAGGGAGAAAAGTTAAGTGCAATTAATGAAAAGGCAAAAGTTATTCCTGTTGTACCTGATGAAGTTATATATGAAATGATAGAAGAAGATAATTCGGGATTGAGTTCTTTTCCAATTGGTATTTCTAAGGAAACGATTAGTACATACAACTACAATTTTATTAAAGATAAATCTGTTATTATATCTTCCAATGAAATTGAAAATTGCTTTGAATTTGTTAAAAACACAATGAAGATATTACATAGGTTTGGTAATTGCATTTCTATTGTTTTAGATTTAGAGTCACTATTTATTGAAAACAAGGCTTTAGCAAATTCATATTGTAATAGCGAATTTGAAAAATTTGGAGAAGAGATAGTGAAGTATTATGATGAAAAAATTAAGGGAACTGCATATTATTTAGTGATTTATATAATAGGCGTTGAAAAATTTAATTCTTCTGTTAATTCAAAAATGATTAATAAAATTATAGATACAATAAAAAATAATACAAATATAATTTGTATAATGATTGATAGTGCATTTAAGTTTAAAAAGATTAATTTTGAGTCATGGTATTCAAATTTTGTACAAAATACAAATGGAATATGGATTGGATCAGGATTGCAAGATCAATCAGTTATTAAATTAAGCAATTACGATAAAAAATATGCAGCAAAAATTTCAAATGAATATGCTTGGATATCTAAAAATGGAGTTCCAAATTTAATTAAATTAGTAAATAAAATAACAAAAGGTTGAAAAAATATGAAAAATATGTTATAAAAATAGTGGAGGTATAATATGAATGGGATAGTCGTTGAAGAATATCAAAGTATTTATAATCAGGATTCTATTAATTTTGATAATTTAAATAGAACTATAAATAACTTAATATCTAGTTTTAGTGAAATAAGTGATTTAGCGGGTTCTAACGAAAGTACTATGTTTATAAAAAAACAAATTAATCAGACTATTGACCAATTAAATAATGTGCGAGATAATTTTAGAGAATATAATCAAATTTTATCTAGTGTATATACAGGGTATAAAAGACAGTCTGAACAAATTTCAAATTCTATCAAAAGTGTTATACCAAACAATTAGTACATTATTATTGATGGGAGGAAATTAAAATGGAATTAGGATATAATGTAAAAAAAATTAATGAACTAATTACAAAAATAGGAAGTAATTGTACAGATATTAGAAATGCAATGCAAAGTGGATGGCCTGAAGTTCAAAATGTTCTTCAAACTGAGTGGGTAGGTGCAGATGAGCAATCATTTGAGCAGAAATTAGTTGAAAGAGTTGTTGAATTATGGCAAAGTATTCAAAAAAATTGCAATATTTTTATGCAAAATTTACAGTCAACTGGAGAATCTTGGGTAAAATTTCAAGCTAGTAATTTATTAGATGGAGCTACTGTTACAGAAGGAGCTGCAGCAGTAAAATATGAAGCAATTGAAGTAGGAGATCCAGAAGTTGCTTTAAAACAAGTTACTTTCTCAGAAGATATGGATTTGGGATTACAAAGTGGAGTTGGTTCTGCTGACAAAATATTAACATCAATTAAAGATTATATTACAAATGTATATAATAATACAAAAAATCTATTTGATGAAATGGATGCATCAACAGCATTTATTGGAGCTGAACAATCAGCAGCAGTAAAGAAATATATTGAAGAAATGGGACATTCATTTGCACTTGTAACTACTTGTTATAGAGATTTAGGCGATTCAATGAAAGAATTAATAGCTGCATACGAAAAACAAAGTCAAGCTGTTCAAACAGCAGTTGGAGAGAACGCACCAACTATCGATACTGGTGGAAATCAATGGGAAGGCTTTGGAGAATAGTAAAGTGTTTTACTATTCTTAAATAATTGTTGATATTTATCAACAATTATTTAAGAATAGGAGAATAAAAATGAGCCAAATGTATTATGATTTATTAAAAAAAATTGAAAAATTTGATGATGAACTAATGAAATGTTTGCATGATTTAGATGATGCTCAAAAATATTTATCTAAAGGTTTTAATATAAACAATTCTACTGCTTTTTTATATGATATTGATAGAGGTAGAGAAATAATAAACAGTAATCGTAATAATATAAAAAATATAATAATACCTGAAATAAGAAAGAATATTTAGGAGGAACAATGGCAAAACTGTATATAGATTATAATAGTGTTAATTCAAAAACTGGGGACTTAGCATTTTATATTCAAAATTATGAAAAATGTATAAATGAATCTTGCTACAATCTGCAAAAAACGGATTATTGTTGGCATGATAAAAATCAAGAAGTATTTGTAAATTGTGTAAAAAAAATGAAATATGATATTTATGAACAAATTAAATCATTAAAAAAATATGCATCATTCATTAATACATTTTATAATGATGTAAGGTCAACTATAATTAATAATTTTGATTATAATTATGTTACAAAAATTATTTATGATACAGATTATGCAAACAAAGCAATAGAAGCTCTTAATAGTGTTATTAAAAGATTGGATTGGATTAATAGAGAAATGCCTTCTTGTATTGTTCCAAGTGATTATCCATATAAAAAATTAATAGATAGTATTACTGGCACAACATTTCCATATTGTAATGATGTTGTAAGATTTAATAGTAAGATAGCTTTTGTTAACTCGAGAATAATTAATAGTCTAAATGATTTTTATTATAATTTTAGAAATATAAAAACTGTTTCTATTGAAAAAAATAGATTATCCCATCATTATCAATTATTTTCACCTAATTTAGATAAAATTAATATTGAAAATGTTGATAGTGTTAATTCAAAAGAATATAAACAAACAGACATTGATATAGATAATAATTTGATAAATCCAGATGTAGAAAAAGTGAAAGAATCAGATAATGAAATAGAAAAAATAGTGACAGATGATAATTATACTGATTTAATTTTTGACAAAGAAAATACAAAAACGTATGAGCAAACGGGGATTAATATAAGTAATGATTATGATGATAGTGATAAAAATAAATATTATGCTTCAAAGCATAATGATAATTCGTTAGATTTTGAAAAAAATTTTGTTAATGTACAAAATAATGTTCAGCACTCAAATAATAATGATGCATCAACAATAAATTTTCAAAATATGAAAACAGAATTTAGCACTAGCAATAAGAATGCTTCAAAGATAAATCCAACAATTGATAATTTTCAAAAAACAAATTCCCTAGATGTAAATCAAGTAAGCGCAGCAGGAATAGAATCAACAATTGATAGTTTTCAAAAAACAAATTCCCTAGATGTAAATCAAGTAAGCACAGCAGGAATAGAATCAACAATTGATAATTTTCAAAAAACAAATTCCCTAGATGTAAATCAAGTAAGTGCAGCAGGAATAGAATCAACAATTGATAATTTTCAAAAAACAAATTCCCTAGATGTAAATCAAGTAAGTGCAGCAGGAATAAAATCAACAATTGATAATTTTCAAAAAACAAATTCCCTAGATGTAAATCAAGTAAGTGCAGCAGGAATAAAATCAACAATTGATAATTTAAAAAATTCAGATTCGTTGGATGTCAATAATAAAGTGGATGTATAGTAAGGAGAGAATATGAATAATAGTTTTGATAAATTTCTACCGGTTGGTTCAGTAGTGCTTTTAAGTGGTGGAAAAAAGAGGGTAATGATTACAGGATATGTTGCTGTTGGAAAAGAAACAGGTAATAAGGTATACGATTATATAGGTTGTCTGTATCCTGAAGGTGTAATATCGTCAGATAAAAATTTACTATTTGATCACAATCAAATATCTCAAGTTTTCTATATGGGATATGTTGATGATGAACAAAAGGGTTTCTCTGAAAAATTAAAGCAACTTGTAGATAAAGAATTTAAATCAAATAATAGTGTTGAAAGTGTTGGACAGGAAATTAATCAACCATTAAATAATGCTTCTTCGTCATCAACAATAACATTTGATGATGATTCAGTTGTTAACAGTGATTTAAATCAACCAGATCAAATAAATGTGGCAAGTAATAATATACCTGAGAAGAATGATGATCCTGAAAAAAATGATATTTTTAATTCAGTTCCATCATCAGCTAATGTTTAAAATAATACTATATTTTTATTATAGTTAGTGTTGAATAAGTAAGGAGATTTTACTCCTAAAAATGGGTTTATAACTGAAATAATTTTAAAATAAATTGAGTAGATAGTCAATATCTATTCTTTTTATGTTGACTTTTACAAACACAACTTAAAGGACATTCTATTCCTTTTAATATACAAATTTAATACTTCTAAATAAAAATAATTCATTTAGTTTATTGTTATCTTTGGGATTATCAAATATAGGTTTATCAGTAGTTATTTTGTATTCTAATAAATGACAAGAAGAAAGTTTTTGATCATATTTTATATTAGTTAATTTATTTATTTTAATATTTATATCTTGATATGAATTATTTCCATATTTTAAATTATAATAATCTTCAATAGTTAATTTTACTTTGTTAGCTTTATAAATAAGTAGTTTAAGTTTGTTTTCTAAGCTTCTTTTTGAAAAAGCATAAGGAGATGAGGTAATATATCTTGCGAATGCTTGATTAATATGTCCTTCCATAGAACAATGCACTTTATAATCTATATTTTGTTGATTTTTAATACCATCTAAATTATTAATAATATAATTCATATGTTCATTAATATATTTCTTCTGTTCAGGATATTTATTCGTTTGAATATTAACTAATGTTTTAAAATCATCAATTAAATCATTTCTAATGTAGCATTCGGAAAACAATTCTTAAAATTTTTAATACTAGATGCACCATCACCTGATACAAATTTTTTTTGAATTTATCAATATCATATTTTTTATCAACATAGTCAAAAATAACTTTCCAAAGTTGTTCATAAGATAATTTAGAAGTTGCAAAGTAACGAATGTTTTTAAGTTGTTTTCTTTCTTTAGAATTTTTAAATTTGTTATCTAAATAGTTTAAAAATTGTTCGTAGAGATTTAAAGTAAATCTATCTCCAATGTCTCTAATTTTTCTTTCTAGGTTTAGTGGGTTTAAATTTTGTTTAAAAGTTTCGTTAAAATTATTTGTAAAATTGTTAATTAATGATATAATTTTCATAGGTTAAAACCTCGCTTTCTATTGTATCTTAACAATTCAATTATAAAGCATTTTTTAGGTTTTAACCATTTTTATTTGTTTATAAGGGTTTCTTTTATAAATCTCCTCACTTTGGAAACGCTATCTATTTATATTATATTTTTGACTATATTAAACTTTTCTTGTATAATATAATGTGATAGGAGACCAACTATGAAAAGTCAATAATTTTTTATAAAAAAAGTAAAAAAGATTAAAGATAGAAATTATTGAACAGCAACGCACCGTAAGTGAGGTTACGGTTTGATTTCCTTTTTGTCAATGAAGACATTAAAATAAGTAAAGTTCTTTGAAAAAATTAATTTAAATTAAAAGTGACATTACGTTTTAACATATAAAAGATGGTTCTGACT
The DNA here is from genome assembly GCA_946412015.1 of uncultured Caryophanales bacterium. Classification (GTDB taxonomy): domain Bacteria; phylum Bacillota_I; class Bacilli_A; order RF39; family UBA660; genus RUG12438. The sequence goes on along the minus strand of CAMKGA010000023.1, from coordinate 14,300 downwards.
AATTTACCAGCACAATGTCCTAAAGCATTGTAATGTAGTTTACCTTGAAGTCTTTTAGTGTTATAATAATTATTGAAAGTTTTAGTATTTAATTGAACATTATTTGCGGCTAAAATTAAAGCATAACGAAGCAAAGAAGATCCACGTTTACTCATTCTTGTAGATGAAGCATTAAAAGTACCGGATTGTTTAACAGATGGATCTAAGCCTGCAAAAGCTAAAACTTGACCTGGATTACTAAAGCGATTAATGTCACCAATTTCAGAAATTATAATGGCAGCAGTCATATCAGCAATTCCTGGAATTGAAGTAATAACATTATCGCTTTTTTTGATAAAGTCACAAACTTGTTTTTCAATGTCCTTAATTTGAGATTCAAGAAGTTCAATTAATTTAATAGTCATTTTTATTTGAATACAAAGAGCATTATTGTTAATACCAACTGAGTTAGAAGCTAGTTTTTTAAGTTCAATAGCACGATTCTTATCATATTTTCCACGAGAATTTTTAATAAGTAAATTAGAGAGTTTAGTTAAATTAATTTTAGAAATGTCTAGAGGAGACTGATAAAGTTTTAAAAGTTCATGAACAGTTTTAATATCAATATTATCTTTGAAGAAATTATTTAGTTCAGGAAATAATTGATCAACATAAGTCTTAAGTTGTATTTTAGCATTAGATGATTTATCTTTAAGTTCTTTACGAAATCTACACAACGATTTGATTTCAAGTAATTCAATATAATAATTAGATAATAAATTATAGTAACCTAAAGATAATGCTTCACAGATAAGCATTGAATCAACTTTATCATTTTTAACTTTTCTAACTCTAGATTTTCTTAAGGCAGCAGTTTGAATAGGATTAATAATACCTAATTTAAATTGTTTCTCATGAAAATAGAAAATAAGATTATTACCATAATGAGCAATAGATTCTAAACCAATTAAAATTTTATCTTTATTAAAATCTTTGATTTTAGAATAAAGAAGATCAAAACCTTGTTTATTATTAGTAACTAAAAAAGGACTTTCAATAACTTCACCAGTTGAATAATTAACAATTGATGCATAATGGTTTGTTTTGGCGATATCAATGCCAACATAGATCATAAAAACACCTCACAATAAATATTTTAGATAACAAATGTGGTTCCACAGTATTTATTCATCACAGCATTGCTTGTTATAAGAAGTCTAAGCTTCAACCAACCAATAAGCAATTAAAGATAAAACTGTGGTTGTAAACTCCAAAAGAGTAGTCAAGCTACAAGGATTAAATAAACAATCCACAGTTATCTTAAGTATATTATACAAAAAATAGAGAGAAAATCAATGAAGGGAATATGATAATATACTAGTCAGTGGTAAATACAAAAATCTCTCTTTGTAACTGACTATATATATCATACAAGGAATTATGAAAGAAGAGTTAAAAAATGTTATTTTAATGGGATTAGGAGTTATGGCACTTACTAATGAAAAAGCCAAAGAGCTAAAAAGTGAGCTTTTGAAAAAAGGTAGTGAGTTATATGAAAAAGGAAAAGTAGCAAACGAGGAGTTAAGACATAATATTGAAGAGAAAATAAAAGAGAATGTTACAATTGTTTATGAAAAAAAGGAAGTAACAAAGGAAGACATTATGAGTAAATTAAAGGAAATGACACCTGAAGAGAAAAAAGAAGTAATGAATCTTTTAAAGGAAAAACCAAAGAAAAATGAGTAAGATAAAAAGATTAAATGAAATAATTAGTGTAATTAGAAAATATCATTTAATTAAACATTCTACGCCAGTTTCAATGAGGGAAGCTTTAGAAGAATTAGGACCAACTTTTATAAAAATAGGCCAGATTATGTCATCAAGACCAGATTTGGTACCAAAAGACTATTGCGATGAGTTAAAAAAATTACGTAGTCAAGTAAAACCCATGTCATATGGGGAAGTAATTGATATTTTAAATAATGAATTTAATAATGAGGTAGAAAATATATTTTCTTCTATAGAAGAAGTTCCTATAGGATCAGCATCTATTGCGCAAACTCATAAAGCAGTATTAAAAAATGGTGATAATGTTGTAATAAAGGTTCAAAGACCATATGTGCAGGAATTAATGACTGAAGATATAAGTGTATTAAAAAGTGCGATAAAATTATTGCACATTGATAGTTTGTTTTCAAATATAATTGATATTAATGCTTTTTTAGATGAAATGTATGCAACAGCTAAAGAAGAGATGGATTTTATTATTGAATCTAATCACATGAAAACTTTTATTGATTATAATAAGGATGTAAAATATATTGGAGAAGTAAGAATATATAGTGAATATTGTACTAAAAATGCGCTAGTTATGGAGTATATTGGTGGATGTAATATTAATGATATCGATTATCTAAAGGAAAATGGTTACGACATTAGTGAAATATCTGAGAAACTTGCAGATAATTATGTTAAACAAGCAATAGATGATGGATTTTTTCATGCTGATCCACATTCAGATAATATAAAAATTAATAATGGTAAAATTGTATTTTTAGATTATGGAATGATGGGTACAATAAATGTTAGATATAGAAATTTACTTGAAAAATGTTTAATAGCTATAGCTAATAATGATTATAATGAGATTGCTAATGTATTAAAAGCAATTGATACTAATTCTAGTTATGTGGATCAAATGCAACTTAAAAATGATATAAAAAAGGTATTGGATAAAAATAAAACTACTGAATTAACTGATATCAATGTTAAAGATTTTGCAGCAGATATGTTTTTGATGTTAAATAGACATAAAATTACACTTCCTAGAGATATAACAATGTTAATAAGAGGAATAGTGGTACTTGCTGGATTGCTTGAAGAGATTAATCCTAAGTTAAGTTTAATGATAGTACTTAAAAATCATATCGATATAAGCAAAACAATAAACAAAGATACAATAAAGAAGTATTTAGTTAAGAGTGCAAAAAGTGGTGCAGATTTAATGCTTATTCCAAACGAAGCTCTTACGTTATTAAAAGGAATTAATACAGGGGATTTGCGATTTAATGTAGAAATGACTGATTCTAATGGTCAAATAAATCGAATGGAAAAGCTTTTTCATCTTGCTATGATTACAATAATAGATGTTGCATTTTTGATTGGAATCAGCTTAATGTGTTTAAGCGAACAAAAGCATTCATTTATTTTTATTTGCTACTTAATAGGTAGTTCAATATGTACACTATGGTTATTTATTAAGCTATTAATATCAAGAGTTAAAAGAAAATGATTCTATTAAAGGGGTTATAAAGATGGGTTATTTAAGTAAAATAGATTTGAGTAAGTATTCTAAATTAAATGTAAATTCAGCAAAAACTACTAAGTATAAAAGTGAAATGAAATCGCAAAATGACTTTGCATATGATTCTTATGATGAAATTAATTATAGTCAAAATGTAGATAAATATAATGACATGGCAGAAGATTTCATTAAAGTTACGGGAGATATTAATGGTGATGGAAAAGTTACAATACAAGATAAATCCTTGCTAGAAAAATATATGAAAGAAGGAATTTTTTCAAGTGCATATGATGTAAATGGAGATGGCCTAACAAATGCCCTGGATGTTAAAGCTATAGAAAGTTATCTTATGAATGACGATGCATTTTATTCATATTTTGATCTTAATGATTTATCAAAGCCAGAAAAAGTACATAGTGTTGACAATTTAAATAATATGCGTGATTCTATTGAAAAAAGAATAAAAGAAATAAAAGATAAGAAAAAGGAATTAGAAGATTCAATATGGTGGGATAAAACAATACAAGGTAATTTAGATTTCCTTTTTCATGATGGTAATAGAGAATTAAAAATATCGCAAACAGAGCTTGAAATACAAAAATTAGAAGAAGAGCTTTCATTTTTAAGTACTCTAAGAACAGAAGTAGAATCATCTATGAATTTACAACCGTATGACAAAATTGCAGCAAGTTATGAATTTCAAAAGTATTATAGAGAGCATGAAAATGATGAAATATATATAAAACTTGATTATGGTGCAATGCAGGACGAGGTAAGTCTTTATGAGCAAGATGTTAATCAATATTTAACGCAAGAACAAAAAGTTCTATATCAATTCTTATTAGAAAAAGAAGGTAAAACTACAGCATCAAGAAAGGCAGCTGAATATTTGGGTGCTTTAGAAAATACTGTAAACAAAGCGAAAGGTGCCAAGTTAGCAGATGAATTTTTAACGAGTTTAAATTATGATGATGAAGGAAAGATAAAAGAAGATTTATGGAACATTTTTTGTTCGAGTGGACAAGGACTTGATGATGGAATAAGAACTTTTCATGAAGGAATAAAAAATATTATAGATAATGGGAATAAATTAACTGCAGAAGATTATAGAAAAATGATAATTTTACAACATTTATCAGAGAATTCTAAAGTATTAGAAGGAACTTATGAATTTTCAAGTTCGTTTGGTAATATGGTTCCATCATTAGTAGCTAGTGCACTTGTATCATATGCAGCAACTCCGGCAGCAGGAAGTGTAGTAGGTTCTGTTTTGATGGGTGCATCTGCAGGAGGAAAAGCAAAACATCAAGCACTCACAAAAGGGAGTAGTACAGAAATTGCAATATTATATGGAATACTTAGTGGAACGTCAGAGGCAACATTAGGATATTATTTAGGAAAAATACCAGGGATTTCCAAAATGTCCGGGTTAACATTTGGGAATCTATTAAGTGAAGGAGCAGAAGAATATTTACAAGAATGGGTAGATGCAGGCTTACAAGCAGTAGTATTAGGTGAAGATATAGATTGGAATGAAGTGCCAAAAAATGCCGAAAAATCATTTGTGATGGGAATACTAATGTCAGGATTTTTAAATGGTGGTCAAAAAATTGTGAATATTAGAATAAATGGCTCAAAAACAAGTGTTAATGTAGAAGAAATATTAGAATATATTCACGAACATCCAAATGCAGAAGTGGAAGATGCAATAAAAGAATGTCAACCAAGTTTATATAATAAACTTTACGGTGTGAAGAAAAATAAAGTTGATACTGCAGCGATAGATGCTAAAATAAGACAATTATCTCAGGGAAATGTTCATAAAGTACCGGAAGCAATAAGGCAAATTCTATCAGAACAATATAATAGTTCTAGAAATAATGCTGATTTAAGATACATTTGTAGGAGTGGGATGGACATTTTAATTAAAGGTGGATATTCTAAAAAAGCAGCAGCTAGTATAATTGGTCAACAATATAGTGATGTTCTTGCAAAAGTAGGATTTGATACATATACTGATCCAAATACTGGAATAAAGGTAAATGTTATGAAAGGAATGAATTGGAACTATCAACCTAATCAACCAAATACAATTATGGATGAAATTAATAAATTGCCTGCAGAATTTAGAAGTTTGATTAAAGAAGTTAATTTTTATGATACATTTAATCCTTATGATTTTCATTGGGAGAATAAATATAATATTAATAATTTTATTAGTGCTGCAACGGGTGGACGTGGAACAATAAATATTTGGGCTACAATCAAACTTGGATTAAATACTGTAGCACATGAAACTGCTCATAGTTATGATACTGCCTATGCTTCTATTTGGGGTGTTGAAACTCAAAGAATAAGTGAATCTCAAATGTGGAGAGATGCAATGAAAAATGATTATAACTCTAGCGGATTAAATGGAGTAACAGAATATGCAAGAAGTTCTAATTCACCAGTTGAAGATTTTGCTGAAGCTGTGTCGCTTTATTACACCAATCCGAATGCATTAGATGCATTTCCAGCACGGAAGGCAATTTTACAAAAATATTTACCTTCGTCTAATTCAATTAGTACTGCATATGATACAGTTTATGACATAATGGTTAATAAATATGGTGTAAGAGAAGCAGAGGGCAGATTGCAACGCTATTATAATACAGGTGATATAAGCATAATTACAAGAGATGGTGGTGCAAGAGATATAATTAAAAAGTTTTCAATTGATGAATTTAGACAATATATTAACGAAGTAGAAATGCAAAAAGTAAATGATAAATTTAGAGCCATTGAAAACAGTTTTAATTTATGCATGACAGCTTTAGAGAAAAAATATGGATTTGATACAGCTATTAAGCAAATGCAAGCATTTATTAATACAGGAAATGTAAGTTATATAACAAGTACAGATGGAGCACGACAAAGCATACAATATGATATTACTGATTATAGAAGATATATACAATCAATTAATAATGGTTCTACAGACATTTCACAATTATATGGAGGTTATTAAAAATGAATATGGAAGGATTTATAAAAGATGAAGTAGATATGCCAGTGGTTATACCAAGACCATTAGAAGGTACTGATTCAAAAATTATATATTTTGATGAGCATGGAAAAAGTTGTGATAAAGAGCAAGCTGTAAGTGCAATTATTGCAGAATATGATAATGATGGCAATCTTATAAATGAAAATTGGATGGAATTAAAAGATGAAAAGAAAGATGCTAAACAAATATAAAAATGTTAATATATATCTAGAAATATAAAAAAATTTGTGATAAAATATGTTTGTATTTATTTGAAGGAGTAATTATAAATAATTTTTAAAGAGAGCTAGTGGTTGGTGTAAACTGGTAAAATTTTATAATGAAGACATCAAATGTTAAGAATAATCGTATATCTGCGTTAAAGAAAGAGTTAGCTAGTCTATGAATTAAGGTGGTACCGCGAATATTTCGCCCTTAAATTTATAGACTAATTTTTGTATTTAGGAGGTAGTTATGAAAAAATTTAATACAGAATATAGTATAAAAAATGTAAATGAAGAAGTTAATTTGAAAGGTTGGGCATCTAAAGTACGTAATTTAGGAGGGTTAATTTTTATTGATTTAAGAGATAGAAGTGGTATTATGCAACTTGTTGTTAATCCTGATAGTAGTTGTTATAGTATTGCTAGTAAGATTAAAAGTGAATACGTAATAAGCGTGAATGGTATAATTAATAAAAGAAGTAGTGTAAATAAAAATATTAAAACAGGAGAAATAGAAGTAGTTGTTAATAGTATAGAAATATTAAGTAAATCCAAAGAACTTCCATTTGAAATAAGTGATTCAACAACTGCTTTAGAAGATACAAGATTAAAATACAGATATCTAGATCTTAGAAGGGATTCTTTAAAAGATAAATTAATTGCTCGACATAAGATTACAATGGCAACTAGAGAATATTTAGATTCATTATCTTTTTTAGAAGTTGAGACACCAATTTTGTGCAAATCAACTCCAGAAGGTGCAAGGGATTATTTAGTACCATCACGTGTTAATAAGGGTTCTTTTTATGCACTTCCACAGTCTCCACAAATTTTTAAACAACTACTTATGGTGGGTGGAATTGAAAGATATTTTCAAATAGCTAAATGTTTTAGAGATGAAGACTTGCGTGCTGATAGGCAACCGGAATTTACTCAAATAGATGTTGAAATGAGCTTTGTTGATGAAGAAGATGTTATGGGAGTTTGTGAAGGACTTGTAAAACATATATTTAAAAGTGTTAAAGGGATTGAATTTAATGAACCATTTATAAAAATGAAATATGACGATGCAATTAATATATATGGTTCTGATAAACCTGATTTAAGATTTGAAATGAAAATAAATGATATAACAGATATATTAAAAAATAATGATTCTAATCTATTTAAAGGCGTAATTGAAAATAATGGTATAATCAACTGCATAGTAGCAAAGAATTTAAGTGATAAATATTCAAGGAAAATGTTAGATGGACTTACTGAATATGTAAAAAAATATAAAGCAGGGGGACTTGCATATATTAAGTATAATGAAGAAGTTACTGGTAGTATTGTTAAATTATTAAGTGAAGACGAGATAAATAATATAAAAGATAAATTAAAAGTTGAAAATAATGATTTAGTATTAATTGTGATGGGAGATAGGAAAATAGTAAAAAATTCACTAGGTGCTCTTAGAATAAAGATTGCCCATTATGAAAATTTAATTAATGATAATGATTATAAAGTATTGTGGATAACTGATTTTCCATCATTCGAATGGAGTGAAGAAGAAAATAGATATATGTCACTTCACCATCCATTTACGATGCCAAAAGATTGTGATATTGATAAACTTTTAAGCGATAAAGAACATTGTTATTCTAAAGCTTATGATATAGTTATTAATGGATATGAAGCAGGTGGAGGCTCTATTCGTATCCACAAACAAGATGTACAGGAAAGAATGTTTGAAGCATTAGAATTAACTAAGGAAGATATTGATGAGAAATTTGGTTTCTTTGTAGATGCTTTAAAATATGGTACACCTCCACATGGTGGATTTGCATTAGGACTAGATAGAATGACAATGCTACTTACTAATACAGATAATATTAGAGATGTTATTGCATTTCCTAAAACAGCTAGTGCCAGTGATTTAATGAGCAACTGTCCAAATAGTGTAAGTGAAAAACAATTAGATGAACTTGGAATTGTAGTAAAATAGAAGGAGATAATTATGGAAGAATTTAATGAATTACAAAAAGTTATAAATTTATTTCAAAGTGTTGGTTGTTATGGAAATAGTAATAATATTTTTATAGCTTGTAAAGATATGAGAAAATCAAGTGGACTTGTTGGTGGAATGGAATATCCATTTGAAGGGGTTATAATAAATCAAACAGATAACGGAATAGGTATGTTTTATTTAAAACAGCCTGGACTTGTTCTTACTCAAAATGTATCAAAAATGGTTCTAGATAAAAATGGTTATATTTTTATTCCTAATAGCGACATAAAAAAAATAAAAATAAAGAATTATGCTTTACTAAATTCAAAAGTAAAGAGTATTACAATAGATATTATTGATGGCAGGAGTTATAAATTATTTGCTAGATTGAATGAAAAAGATATTCCATATCAAAATGATAATTTACAAAGATTTATAAATAGTCAATTATAAAAGAACACTTGTGTGTTCTTTTATAGTGAAAGTAAATTAGTTGCAATAGTAAAATAAATAATTAATGATATAGCATCTACTATTGTTGTTATAAACGGACTTGCCATAACTGCAGGATCAAATCCAATTTTTTTAGCTATCATAGGTAGAGTACTACCAACAATTTTAGCACACAATACAGTAATAATTAAAGTTAAGCATACTATAAGAGCAATAGTAATTGATACTCCATCAATTATCATTAGTTTAAAGAAATTGGCAACTGCAAGAGTAATTCCAATAAGTATAGCAACTCTAATCTCTTTAAATATAACTTTAAATATATCTTTAAACTTTATTTCATTTAATGATAAACTTCTTATAATAGTAACAGAAGCTTGCGATCCTGCATTTCCGCCTGTATCCATAAGCATTGGAATAAATGATGTTAAAACTACATAAGAAGCTAAAGCTTTTTCATAGTTTTGAATTATTTTACCTGTAAATGTTGCAGATATCATAAGTAGTAATAGCCATGGAATTCTTTTTATGTATGTTTGAAATACTCCTGTTTTATTATATGGTTTGTCATTTGGTGTAATTGCTGCCATTTTTTCGATATCTTCAGTAGTTTCTTCATCAATAATATCCACGATATCATCAATAGTAATAATACCAACTAGCTTATTTTCTGAATCAACAACAGGCATTAAGTTAATATCGTATTTTTTAAATTTATGAGCAACAATTTCTTGATCAGTTTTTGTAGATACTTTTGCATGAACTTTTTTCATAAGACTTTTTATTGGTTTGTTTTCGTCATTTATCAAGATATCTTTTAATTTAACATAGCCAAGTAATTTTCTTGTATGATCAAGTACATAACAAATATCAAAGTTTTCAATGTGATTAGCATCCTTTTTTATTCTATCTAATGCATCTTTTATAGTATAATTTTCTTTTAGGTCAATAAACTCGACTGTCATGATACTTCCTGCGGAATCATCTTCATATTTAAGTAAATTATTTATATCACGTCTTGTTTCTTTAGTAGTATTTGAAAGTAACCTTTTAACTACATTTGATGGCATCTCATCAATTAAATCAGCAGCATCATCTCTATACATATTATCAATTATTTGTGCAGCTTCTTTATCTGATAGTGCTTTAATAATTATTTGCTCATTTTCAATTGATAAATATGAAAATACAAGCGCGGCTAAATCTTTAGGTAAAAGTCTAAATATTGTAATTAATTCTACTTCATTTAAATTTTCTAGTATTTCAGCAATATCTGCTTCATTTAATTTAATTAATTCACCCTTAAGTTCACTATACTTTTTTTCTTCAATTAACATTTCAATATTTTGAATCAAAAAAACCACTTCCTTTTACAAATTATAGCACATTTAAAAAAAATAAAGAATACTATTTGTATCCTTTACTAGATTCTTTAATCTTATGTTTTTCTCTACTATTATTATTAAGTATTTCTTCTCTTAATTTTCCATAACCAAGACAATAAGAAAGTAATTCGGTTTCTTTTTTTGACAGTTTTTTGTTTTTTACTGGTAAATCGCTATTCATAATATCTTCTTTATTCTTTATTAAATTATTAATTAATATTAATTCATCATTATATTTATTAATTACAACATCAAAATTATTATTTAATGGATAAAAGCCTTGCTTATCTCTTAGTGCAATTACATCAGAATACTGTAATGCTTGCTCTGATGCTTGACGAGGCAGGTCAATTATATTAGTTTCACTAAGCGAACCAAGTAATTCAAATTCTAAATTCTTAGCTAATTTTCTAATTTCTTTATCAATTAATAAAATTGATTTTGCATCTTCTTTTTTCAATGAACTTAAAAATAAACTATATAATCTTGATTGTATACGAACGTTTTGAAAAGGATTAGTATTATTTTGTAAATCATGTTTACACGTTACATATCCTAATACATCATGTTTTTTAAATAGTTTTAATAACTCACTATTAATTTTGCTATAATTACTCATAATTCCTCCATAAACTAATTTTATCATAGTTATTTTTTACAGTCAATCAAATATTTATGATATAATAAGTATATTATCTGTAATATCCTCCATAATAATAAGTAGTATATGGATAATATGGATATGGTTGATAGTAGTAATTCGGTCTGTTATAAAATAGAGGAGCAACTAAACCGCCAGTTAATCCACCAAGTAAAAATGGTCCTAAGAATCCTGCGTTTCTATTTTGGTTATAATTTCTATAATTATAATTTTGATACATATTTTCTCCTTTCAACTATATTTTATGAATTAATAGAAAGAGTGATACAATGAATGATTTAAAAGAAAAATATATTGATATAATACTTAAAACTTGTCTTAAGCTAGATAGTAATCAACCATTATTATTGTGCTTTAATAATGAGATTATGCCATTTGCTAGGATGGTTGCAAAAAGAGCCTATGAAATAGGTGTTAAAGATATATATTTTGATATAGTATATCCAGAGCTAAAACACGATGCTTTAAAAAAGTTAGATATTAATAGTCTCAAGAATATGCCATTTTGGAATAAAGAAATATGGGATATATATGCTAAAAAGAATGCCGCATTTTTAATGTTAGATTCTATAACACCAGATTTAATGAAAGATATTGACTCAAATAAAATAAAAGAAATGGTATCATATGCAAGCAGTACAAGAAAAGTTTTTAAATCTATGCGTGATAAATCAAAGTTATCATGGTGTATTGCATGTGTTCCAACATATGATTGGGCAAAATTAGTATTTCCAGATTCTAATACTCCAGTTGATGATTTATGGAATGTAATATTTGATATTTGTGAGATAAAAAGTGATAATCCATCCTTAGAATGGGATAAAAAACTAGATAAATTAAATAAAGTTACCGAAAAATTAAATAATTACAATTTTAAAAAGTTAAAATATAATAATTCACTAGGTACTGATTTTTACGTTGAACTACCAGAAGATCATATCTGGAAATCAGGATTAGAAAAACTAGAAAATGGAAAAGAGATATTATGTAATTTTCCAACTGAAGAAGTTTTTACATCTCCTTCATATAAGAGTGCAAATGGAATAGTTTATTCATCAAAACCATTAAGTTATCAGGGAAGTATAATTGATGAGTTTTACATTGAATTTAAAGATGGAAAGGCAGTTTCATCATTTGCTAAAGTAGGAGATAAAGAATTAAAATCTATGATTAATACTTGCAAGAATTCTGATTACTTAGGTGAAGTTGCACTTGTTGAGTATTCATCAAGTATATCCAAATCTAATTTAATATTTTATGAAACACTTTATGATGAAAATGCAGCTTGTCATATCGCACTTGGTAATTCATTTCCAGAATGCATTTTAAATGGTCCTAAAATGAGTAGGGAAGAGTTATTAGAACGCGGACTTAATAATTGTGATAATCATGTTGATTTTATGATTGGTACTAGTGATCTTTCTGTAACTGGAATAACATATGATAATAAAGAAATTAAAATACTAGAAAATGGTAACTTTACAAGTGAATTTAAAGATAACTAAAAGCATAAGTTTAATTAGGTGAAAAATGAAAAAACTATTTCAATTTGTTGGCCTAATTACTTTGCTTTTTTTTAGTTTTTATTTAAATAGTACAACAAAAAATGTAATAAAAAATATGGATGATATAATGATGCAAATAAAAATAAATAAAAACAAATATAATCAAGATGCAGTTGATGCAATAATTATTGATAAATATATAATACCAGGTATTTCTAAAAAAACTGTTGATGAAAATAAGTCTTATGAGAATATGAGAAAATATGGTAAATATGATGAAGATTATTATATTTATAAATATAAATTACCTAGTATTAATCTAGAAAATAATAAAGATAAAATAATTAAATCAGGAAATAAAACAAAAAAAATGATTAGTATAAATTTTATTGTTAATAATATTGATGATATAAATAAAATTATTAAAATACTTGATAAAAATGAAGTAAAATCTACTTTTTTTATTAATAAAAAATTATTAGATAACCATATAGAAAAGTTTTATGATATTACAAGTAATAAACATTTAATTGGTATTAATAACTGTGATAAAGAAGTTATTAGCATAATTAAAAATGTTATAAAACAAAAAAAAATATATTATTATTCTATAAGTGATAATATATGTAAAACAGATAGTATTTATAATGTAGGTGGTATATATATAAGTGATAATTACTCTGAAACTATAATAAATAATTTAAAAAGTGGAGCTATTTTTACATTTGAATATAATAATAAATTAATAAATGAATTAGACTATATAATAAAATATATTATAAATAGGGGATATGATATTGAAACATTAGATATTCATTTTAAAGAATAAAAAAAGGATTTTAACTACTTATATCGAATAATATAAGTAGGAGGTGGTAGTATGTATTACACTTTAAAGTATGATCAAGTATTTAAAAATGTATTCTATAGGGACAAAAATTTATTAAAAATATTTCTAACAAATATAATGCATCATGTAGATAGTAGTTTTAAAATTGAAACACTAGATATAAGAAATAGTGAACTTACAAAAGATAGACTCTATATAAAAAATAAAATAATAGATATATTAGTTAAAACTAATGATAAAGTAATTAATATAGAAATTAATAGTGATTATAGTATAAATATTAAAAATAGAAACTTCTTATATCTATGTAGTGCTTTAGTATCTGATACTGATAAGGATGTATCATATAAAACAATTGATCAACATATTCAAATTAATTTTATCTTTCAAGGAAAAAATAAAAAAGGAATAAGTATATATGAATATCGAGATATAAACGATAGAAAAATACTAACAGATATGATAAAGACTATCGATATAAATGTTGATTATTTTATATACGAATGGTATAATAAAAATAAATCAAAGGAATACTATAATAAGTATAAAGATATACTAATAGTAGGAATGGAAAAAGAAGATTTATTAAATATTAAGGATGATGATTATATGGATAAAATAGTTAATGATATAGATAGTCTTAATAAAGATAATAAATTTCATCAATTATTTACAGACGAAGAAGATAGGATTAAACTTAGAAATGGATATATCGAAGAAGGTATTGAGCAAGGTATTGAACAAGGTATTGAACAAGGTAAGTTAGAAGCTGCAAAAAAAATGTTAGAAAAAAATTACCCTATAGATGACATAATTGAAATAACTGGTCTTACAAAAGAACAAATAGAAAGTATTTGACTTTAGATAAAAATTACGCAATAACTCTTGCGTTTTTTTTTTTTTGTACTAAATAACTACGTT
>CAMKGA010000022.1 GCA_946412015.1 uncultured Caryophanales bacterium | reverse complement strand
ATAAAAGAACTTCAATCGAAGTTCAAGTTAGGTTGCGGACATAGTCTGCCGTATGATATTATTACAATAGAGGTAATTGATATGGGAATATTTAAAAATATGAAAAATAAAAAAATATTAAATGAAATTAATAAACTTAACGATAATAAACTTCAAATTTTTGGATGTGTAGAAGGAATATATAGAGCTTCATTAAATATTAATTATGACAAAATAAAACTTCCAGAAAACATTAAAAGTACTATTCATCTTTACAGCGATGATGACACATTACAAATATTTTTTCTAAATCAAGATAATGAAAAATTTGCAGTTGTTGAATGCTTAAAAGCAGAAAAAATGATTGAAGAACAAAGAAAACAAGAAGAGATTAGAAAAAAAGAAGCAGAAAAAGAAGAACAAATGAGAATTCTAAAGCAAAAAGAAGAAGAAAGAAAGAGAAAAGAATTTGAAGAGGTAAATAATAAGATAGCTCAAAGAAGATATGAAAGTTATATTGATTTTTTAATTACAAATGGTGCCAATAAAGAAATAATTGAATTGGAACCAGTAAAAAACTTAATTATGGGTATTATAAGGAATGGGGATCCAAGAGTAATAATGGAAGGACGATCACCTATTGTATACAATTCACCAAATAGTGATGGCACTTTTGTAATTGCTGGAAGATTAAATGGACCTATTGCAAGTGATTACTATAACATTAGTTATTGTAATGATGAGGATCCATCGCATTTTATTAAAATAACTAATGAAAGAAAGAAAACTCTACATTATGCTATGGATGATCCAATTATTGATGATTATGATGTAACTATACTTAGTACAACTTATATTAATAAAAATGGTAAAATTATCAATGAAGATACTAAAAGAATTTAAAAAACTGTATAAATTTTTATACAGTCTTTTTTATCGATTAATTTTTAATATTTTTCTAACATTATCATAAGCAGTATCAAAATTATCCATTTCAATATTATGCACATGAATTGGTGTATATAGTGCAAGTTCATTACTTATATCCCTATAAACTTTTTGCTGATTAACACTATTCTCTAAACTAAATGCTTGATAATTATGATGAGACTCTCTAGCAAGTCTTTGTCTAAATAATTCTACGTTTTCTAAATATACTGAAAAATAATGAATATCATATTTTAATTGTGATAAATCATCAACTAATTCTCTATATACATCAGTAAAAGAATAACTCTTATACCCTAATCTTGCATATACTTCTTCTGTCATAAATGTTCTATCAAATATCAAATCCATTGGTATGTCTTGCATTTTATACAAATAATCAATTAGTGATTTATACATTTTAATACTATACTTTTTACCATTGATTGTCTTATCATTTTGCCCTGATAATCTGTATAAATTAGCTCCCTTTATATTCTCTCTTAAATAATTGGCAAGCGTTGTCTTACCTGTTCCTTGTGGACCTTCTATTATTATTAATCTATTATCTTTCATTTAAACCTCCCCTATAGTAAGTACTCTTACTATAATAAGTATAACACAAGATTTCATTTATTAATCAACTTTTTTTATTTTTAATACAATAATTATAACTAATGATACAAATATTATACCTAAAATAATTATAACTATATTTTTAACACTTGCAGTATTTGGAACTTCTACAGTTTCATTAACTATTTTATTTTCTTCGGGCATTTCTATATTTGTTTTCAAAGTAATAACTGGACATACAACATTATCAGTTAAATATACAAAACTTGATCTAAAATCATTATTATCGCTTCCTGAAATCACAAAAAATGAATCATCAGTAAAATAATAACTACTCCAACATTTTGAAACTAATATATTATCATAATCATTCATTGGAGATAATATTTTTATATAACCTGTTGCAGATGGAATTGTTTTTTCACTATAATATAATTTGTTTAATAAATCATCATTGGACAAAATTGTATAATCTAAAGAAATATCCCCTAGCAATGCTTTAGAAGATAAAAATATACTATTAGACCAGGCATCTACTATGTATTTTATATCAGATTTATCATATTCATTAATGCAATTTGTTTTGTTATTTTCATTGCATTCCTCACTTGAGTAATATGCAACTCCTCCATAGCCATTGATATTTTTAGGAACATTTTGGTTCAGTATAATTATTTATATGACCTATTCCAAATTCATTAACCTCATCTACTGTAAGTAGTTCTGCTTTTAATAATGTTATTATTCTTTCGCTATTAGTATTTATATTATTTATAACATAAAATTTAGTATCATTATAGTATATAACACTATCCATAGCATGTTTTATATCGAAAATACTTTTTAAATTGTTTTTATTATATACTTTAATATTATTAGTATTATCTTGTAATGCGCTTTTTTTAATAGTTATAACCGGCCTTACCCCAGAATAATTATAAACATTAATTCCATCTAAAGAATGTGCATAATCAGCAATTTCATACACTTTATTACCATCATCTGCCGAATCCATAATCCAAAATGAACTATTAAAAAGCCAAGTTGGAGTATTTTCAGTTCCACAGTATGTCATTTTAGCATCACTTGGTGTCTTATATTTATATTCAAAATTAAACAATTCATCTATTTCTTGCTTTGTCAAAAGCCTAGACTCATAACCTAAATTATCCTTTTTTAAATCTTCTTTTTTTATTACATTTTCGGTCTAAGAATCTACTACGTATTTAACATCAGATTCTTCATAATTTGCTTTACATCCACTGGTTAGCCCATTTTTAACATTAGTACAATCTTCGCTAGAATAATATGCCATACCACCATATCCATCACTTGAAACCGCCTCTTTAGTATACGTAACAGAAGGATATCCAACATTGTACTGATTGTATTGATTAACACGACCATAATCAAAATTGCTTAAGTCATTTGCATATAATGGTTTAGATTTTAACATTGTAAGGCTATCACCATTATCTTTAATAACAGTAAATTTAATATTATTATATATTACTTCTTCCCCAAAATTATAAGCTAATACTCTCCCTGCTAAAAAAAATAAAAATATAAATAACAATATTTTTTTCATAATCTTCTCCTATATATATATATTAAACAATATATTACTATAAAAAAAAAACTATAAATTTCTTTAAATCTATAGTTATTTTTCTATTTTATCTTTACCACCCATATATGGTCTTAACACCTCAGGAATTTTGATACTACCATCTTCCATTAAATTGTTTTCTAAGAAGGCAATTAGCATTCTAGGTGGAGCAATAACTGTGTTGTTTAAAGTATGAGCAAATTCCTTTTCTCCATTTTCTTTTTTATAACGAATAGCAAGTCTTCTAGCTTGAGCATCAGTTAGATTAGAACAAGAACAAACTTCAAAATACTTCTTTTGCCTTGGACTCCATGCTTCAATATCACAAGAGCGATATTTTAAATCAGCTAAATCTCCAGAGCAACATACAAGTTTTCTAACTGGGATATTTAAACTTCTAAATAGTTCAACAGAATAATTCCACATTTTATCATACCAAGCCTCACTATCTTCAGGCTTACAAATAACTACCATTTCTTGCTTTTCAAATTGATGAATACGATATACTCCACGTTCTTCTATTCCGTGTGCACCTACTTCTTTTCTAAAACATGGAGAGTATGATGTCATAGTAATTGGTAATTCTTTTTCACTTAATATTTGATCTTTAAATTTAGCAATCATAGAATGTTCACTAGTTCCAATTAAATATAAGTCCTCTCCTTCTATCTTATACATCATATTATCTTTTTCTTCAAAAGACATAACTCCATCAACAGCAGCTCCGTGTATCATATATGGTGGAATACAATATGTAAATCCTTTATCAATCATAAAATCTCTAGCATAGGCTAACACCGCTGAATGAAGTCGAGCAATATCTCCCATTAAATAATAAAATCCATTACCACTAACTCTACCTGCAGCATCCTTATCTAATCCATTAAATGAAGCCATAATATCTGAATGATATGGTATTTCATAATCAGGAACTACTGGTTCACCAAATTTTTTTTCTTCTACATTTTTTGAATCATCTTCACCAATCGGTACATCAGGAGCAATTATATTTGGAATCATCATCATCTTATTTTTTATTTCAGTTTGTATATTTGGTAATTCATTATCAATCTCACTAATTCTTTTAGCACTTAAAGCTATTTTTTCTTTAACCTCATCTGCCTCTTCTTTTTTACCATCTTTCATTAATATTCCAATTTCTTTACTTAATTTGTTTTTCTCAGCTTTAAGATTATCTCCTTCTGTCTGCAAACTTCTTGCTTTTAAATCTAGCTCTTTTACTTCATCTACAAGATGTAATTTATTATCTTGAAATTTTTTCTTAATATTTTCTTTTACTAAATCAGCATTTTCTCTAATTAACTTTATATCTATCATATTATCACCCTTTCTAAAACAAAAAGAGTCCAAGCAAAGGGACGAATGCCGTGGTGCCACCCTTCTTAGACTCTTTAGCTTAACGCGCATTTACGTAAATGTTTTCATTTCTCTTTAGAGTAGATTCATAAAAGCATCTCACTAGTTTTCAGCACCCACTAGCTCTCTTTATCAATTACTTTTATTACTAGTCTCCTTCACCGATTTACTTAAGTATTTTAACATTTAAATACTATTTAGTCAAGTACAGCCTTTGATAATACTATAACTATACGTACTGTAAAATCATATCTTGTTACATCAACAGATGAATGATCAAATGAACCATCTAAATAAATTATATACATTTCAGTATCTTTTGATGGAGTCATTGTCCAATAACTATAATTATTGTTACACATCCAATTATAACAAAAACAAGAGTTACTATTTTCTTTGCCCAGCAATTATAATACAGAAAAACAACCCATTATTAATTGAGTCATTTTTTCTAATAAATTTGTTTCACATCATTTACAAATATACACATGCGTTTATCCTAATATCATTATTAATTAAATAAAACTAAAGTTTTTTAAATATAATCATTTATTATCAACTGGATTATTTCCTAATATCTTAACTCCACCATTTGCTTCAACTGTTTTTGATGCAAGTTCTTTAAGTTCACTATATGCCTTATCCACTTTTTCTTGCAATGATGCATTTATTGTATTAAGTTTTTCTATCTCACTATTTAATGAGTTAATCTTATCTTCTTGTCTATCAATTTTGTTTTGATAATCTTTCTTTAATAATTCTACCTTATACTCATTTTCCTTTTCTATTTCCTTTTTAGCATCCTGCATACCCTTTTGATATTCCTTATCCATAATAATAGGTATTTCCCCAACTTTCTTCTCTAACTCATTTATATTTTTTTCTCTTTGCTTTAAATCTTCTAATAATAAATTAGCCTCTTTTTCTTTATTCTTTAAGTTATCTTCACGCAGTTTTTTTTCATCTTCCCATTTATTTTTATCTAGTTGTCTTTCACGTTTTAAATTATAACTGTACTCTTCTATTTCTCTTTCTCTTTCTGTTTTTAAAGTTTTTGCTTTAATATCATATTCATTTTTTAAATCTTCAGATTTCTTTTTATATTCATCTGTTAAAGATTGAATCATCACATTTAATTTTTCCGATTCTTCTTTTTTTCTTAATTCAATATCTTGTAAATAATCTTTACCTGCATTAGCTATAATAGTTAAATTATTTAACTCTTTCTCAATTCCATATAAATTCTCTAATTTAATCTCTTCTTCTTTAATAGCTAATTCCAATTCATTAAACTTATTTATAAGTTCTACAGAAAATATATTATCTTCAACATTTTTTTTACTATTTTCAATTGCAGTATTTACTTTCTTTTCTTTTTCCTCTTTTTCTGGATTAGATTTAATTTTACTAATATTCTTTTCTCTTTCTAATGCCTTATTTAATGCATCTAAGATTTCCGCCTTAGTATTCTTTAATGTAATTTCTTCTTTTTTCATACTAACCTCCATAAATTACCTCTATATTCTATCACAATTGAAATAATATACCAATATTTTTATAAAAGTTATTTATAAAAGTTATTTTACAATAATTCATCTTTAGTTATTATGAATAATTTATCATGTGTATAAAAAGCATAAAATATTTCATTCAAAAGTATATTCTTTCTTTTTATAATATTATCTAACCATTTATAATCTTTATTAATATCACTTAGCACTTTATAATCTATTACTCCATCTAGTATTAATGGAAGAGGATAATCCTGATCATTACAGAAAACTGATAAATTTCCGTTATTTTCTAATACTGCATACTTTACATTCTCTATACTGTTAATTCCTTGTAATCTTAATTGTGTTACTAAATCGTCTAAACTGTATCTTAAATGAGACATTTCTTTAAAGTTTAGTTTGCCATTTTTAATAATTACTGTTGGTTTACCATCTATTATATATCTTATTTTATCATTTTTAAGAGTTATATAACTAATTGCTATTTGTGTTAATGTTAGTATTGAAATAGGTATAATAGATAAAAATATACTTTTCTTTGCCTCTATTGCAAGAGCCACTAATTCAGCAATTAATATAGATACTATTAAATCAATTATGCTTAATTGCCCTACTTCTTTTTTACCCATTATTCTATATACAAGTATTATAAAGAAATACATAAAAAGAGTTCTAAATATTATTTGAAAATACATTTTATCACCTATTTTATTGTGAGTAATGTAATAACTAAATATACATAATCATATTATTTTATAGGTGATTATATGAATTATTTAAAAGTTCTATCTAAATCTATTATTTATGTTATTTCTATTATATTAGTTATTACTATTTTTGTAACTATACTTAGTTATTTTAATATATTTAGTGATAACATAATAAAATTTTTTAAATTAATTACTCCCATTATTAGTATTTTTATTGGTGCATTAATAATGGGCAGAAATTCTAATAAAAATGGGTATTTAGAAGGAATTAAACTAGCTATAATTATTGATTTTTTATTTATAGTATTTAGTATTATATTTAATAGTTTTAAATTAGAAAGTATTATATTTTATATTATTCTACTTGCAAGTTCTATTTTAGGAAGTATTATCGGAATACAAAAAAAAGTTAAAAATTAAATAACTCTTTTTAGATATCAATAACTATTATTTCACTTTTGTATAAAAAATTAAATATTCCAAAAATATGACTTTTGGCAAGTTTAGTAATACCTGTTGATATAATTACTTTTGTATTATCTATATTATATATTCCATAACAATATTTAGGAAATAATGCCTTTCTTGGAGATATTAATCCTCTTCCTCTAAGTATTTTTTTACTCCATTCAAAAGCCAAGCCTGCATGCATATGTCCTGATAATACCAAATCTAATTGCTTATGACAATTAAGCTTTTTCATTACGCTTTTTTTAGCTATTTGATATGGTGAATGACACAAAAGAACATTGTATCCTCTACTTAAATTTCTATACTTTCTATTCATAAAATAAATAAACTCTTCTTCTTGCTCATTAGTATCATAATATTCATATGGCAATGTTACACCTATAAAATTAATACCATATTCACTATGTACTTGATTATCTAATACATAGACATTCTTTATTCTATCTATTTCTTTATATAAATCTTTATCATATGATTCAGTTAAAATATGTTTATAATAAAATTCATGGTTTCCTATTTCAATTATTACTTTACATACCTTGCTTAAATCCTTAAACCAATTAATTAAATATTCTTTATCATTAATAATGATATCATCTGTTGTATCCCCAGTAATACATATATAATCAGGCTTTTGTTTTTTTATCTCTTCTAATAATATATATAAATCATCTATTATCCTTTTATTAAAATAATGAATATCTGATATTAATATAATTCTTTTTTTATATTTATCCCCCAAATTATATCTATTTATTTTTATTTTCATATTTATCTATAAACTCTTTCTTATATTCAAGAAACGTATCATTTTTTATACTTTCTCTTATTTCTTCCATCATTTTAACTAAGAATCTTATATTATGTATTGATAACAATCTAGCACCAAATGTTTCATTTGCAACTATTAAATGTCTTATATAAGCTTTAGTATAGTTTTTACATGCATAACAATCGCAACTATCTTCTATGCAAGTAAAATCATCTTTATATTTATTATTTCTAATATTTATTCTTCCATTTCTTGTAAATACATTTCCGTGTCTTGCAAGACGGGTTGGCAAAACACAGTCAAACATATCAACACCACGTTCTACCCCTTCAAGTAAATCAATAGGCTCTCCTACTCCCATTAAATATCTTGGCTTATCTTCTGGTAAATATTTAATAGCATAATCAATCATTTTATACATAGTATCTTTAGTCTCTCCAACACTAGTACCACCAATAGAATATCCATCAAAGTCCATTTTTACAGTTTCTTCCGCACTAAAACGCCTTAAATCTTCATATTCTCCACCTTGGACAATACCAAATAATGATTGATTAGGATTATTATGTACTTTTTTACCACGAAGAGCCCAACGTAATGTGCGCTCTGTACTTTGTTTTGTATATTCATAAGTTGCTGGATATGGAATACACTCATCAAAACTCATCGCAATATCACTATCAAGTTTATTTTGAATTTGAATAGATAACTCTGGTGTTAATAATAAATTAGTTCCATCTAAATGACTTTTAAATTTAACTCCTTCTTCTATAATATCTTTCTTTTTATTTTTAGCAAGTGAAAATACTTGAAATCCTCCACTATCAGTAAGTATTGGACCTGAATAATTCATAAATTTATGTAATCCTCCTGCCTTAGCAACTATATCTTCACCAGGTCTAAGCCATAGATGATATGTATTTGAAAGTATTACTCCACAATTCATATCTTTAATCTCTTCTGGAGATAATGTTTTTACTGTTGCCTGAGTTCCTACTGGCATAAACATAGGAGTATCACACACACCATAATTAGTATATAATTTGCCAAGTCTTGCATTAGTATTTTTTTCTTTTTTTAATAATTCATATTTAATTTTTCCCATAAACATCACGCCATTAATTATAATATATTTTATCTTTTTTTACAACTTAAAAATCTAGCACATTTTGTACTAGATTTTTTTGTTATATACTAAGTTGATATGGATTTTCTTTCGACCCATTACCTGATGTTATTTTAACTTGAGATTTTAAATATAAAGTTGGTTGATATGATCCTGAATTACCATAAGAGACATCATATCGCTCAATTCTACCACTAGAGCCTTTCATTTTATAAACATAAATTGTAGTATTATAAACAGGAGTAATCAACCAGTTTTCAATACTTTTCATATCATTTGCAATCCATCCTTTGTTATTATTAATACAACTAGTTGCATTATTAAAACAATTATCATTTATCCCTAATGCATAGTTATAAATAACATCACTTGGATACATTAAGGCTATTTTTCCATCCCAATATGGCATTTCACCTGAATAAGAACCATTTGTACTATAGTATCCAGTATCACTTCTTTCCCAATTATAAAAGTCTTCTGCCGTAACATATTCTTCACTTGCATATCCGATATAAAACCTAGTTGTATCAATCATTTGTTGTGAGGTTTCTGATAACAGCGAATAATATCTTCCGTTTAACAATTGAATAATATACGAATCAGGCCATTTATTATTTGCTTCTTCGTATTGCTTGCCGGAAAAACTAATATATTCATTATCAATTATTAATTGTTCTTTTACTA
This sequence comes from uncultured Caryophanales bacterium, assembly GCA_946412015.1. Classification (GTDB taxonomy): domain Bacteria; phylum Bacillota_I; class Bacilli_A; order RF39; family UBA660; genus RUG12438. The sequence continues at coordinate 23,267 of CAMKGA010000022.1, read as the reverse complement.
ATTTAATTCTTTTTTCAAAATTACCATTACCATCATCTACATCAAACACCCCTATGATTCTCCATAATTCGTTATTAAATGTTACATAATTATTAGGCACATTTCCAATATATCTATAATCTGTAAGTTCTGGTGTTTGTTCTGTTGATCCATGTTCAAATGTATACAATTCTCCTTTATTGCCATTTTCATAATTAGTTATAGTTATTGGATTTGTTTTTGATAGTAACAATTTAACTCCCGTTGATTTATCTATACCATAAACAGTATCTACACTAACTCCAGCTACACTGCAATTAGTTAAATATACTGTACCATCTGGATTTATTTGTGAAGTAGCTTGAACTTTTTTACCAGTATAGTCTATTTCTAATGCACTTATATTTTCCGGATATGAACTATGATTATCATAGTAATCTTTTAATGCGCTATCAACTGCTTTTCCATACATTACTACGTATTCCTCATTTGTTATATCTCTAGTACCATAATGATACCATCCATCTTCAGTAGATGAGTCTTTTACTGCTTTAGTACCTACTGTACATTCAGATAAATATATTCCTCCATTTTCTTTCATTTGCATTACATTGCATACTACAACTTTACCTGTATATTCTACATTTAAGTTTTTTAAATCAGTTGGAAATGTACCTGTATCTAGCAGGTGAGTAGCTATAGCTAACTCGACACTTCTTCCGTATGCATCTACACTTCGCCTGTCCGTTGATATTTTAGCCTTTCTAATTATATTCATTACTAGTGGTGTTACAATTAGTGCTAGTATTGCTAAAATTACTAGTACTGCTATTAATTCTATTAAGGTAAATCCATTTTTCTTTTTCATATACACTATCCTATCTTATATATTGAGTATATTAAAATATTAAAAAAACGCAAGAGTTATTGCGTAATTTTTATCTAAAGTAAAATATTTTCTATCTGTTCTTTTGTAAGACCAGTTATTTCAATTATGTCTTCTATAGGATAATTTTTTTCTAACATTTTTTTTGCATCTTCTAACTTACCTTGTTCAATTCCTTGCTCTAATCCTTGCTTTAGTCCTTGCTTTAGTCCTTGTTTTAGTCCTTGTTTCAGCCCTCTTGCTATACCTTCTTCAATTCCTTCTTCGATATATCCATTTCTTAATTTAATTCTATCTTCTTCGTCTGTAAATAATTGATGAAATTTATTATCTTTATTTAGACTATCTATATCATTAACTATTTTATCCATATAATCATCATCCTTAATATTCAATAAATCTTCTTTTTCCATTCCTACTATTAGTATATCTTTATACTTATTATAGTATTCCTTTGATTTATTTTTATTATACCATTCGTATATAAAATAATCAACATTTATATCGATAGTCTTTATCATATCTGTTAGTATTTTTCTATCGTTTATATCTCGATATTCATATATACTTATTCCTTTTTTATTTTTTCCTTGAAAGATAAAATTAATTTGAATATGTTGATCAATTGTTTTATATGATACATCCTTATCAGTATCAGATACTAAAGCACTACATAGATATAAGAAGTTTCTATTTTTAATATTTATACTATAATCACTATTAATTTCTATATTAATTACTTTATCATTAGTTTTAACTAATATATCTATTATTTTATTTTTTATATAGAGTCTATCTTTTGTAAGTTCACTATTTCTTATATCTAGTGTTTCAATTTTAAAACTACTATCTACATGATGCATTATGTTTGTTAGAAATATTTTTAATAGTTTTTTGTCCCTATAGAATACATTTTTAAATACCTGATCATACTTTAAAGTATAATACATATACCACCTCCTACTTATAACATTCGATAAAACTTATCAAAATCCTTTTTTATAATAAAAAAATTAGAATTATTTTTTAATTCTAATCTTTCATACTATCATTCCAAGTCCAGTTTATAATATCTGGCATATCTATTCCATACTCTTTGATATATTCATTATGTTCTACAAGCTTGTTTTTGCACCATTCTACTAAATATGAAGTTTCAAATTTTTCATCTAGGTATTTTAAAGCATCTATTACAATATTATATCTATCAATTTTATTTTGTACTTTCATATCAAATGGTGTTGTTATTGTTCCTTCTTCTATATATCCATGAACATGAATGTTTTTATTATTTCTTTTATATACAAGCTGATGTATTAAACTAGGATATCCGTGAAAATTAAATATAACAGGAGTATCTTTTGTAAATAATGCATCATATTCTTCATCTGTAAGTCCATGAGGATGAGTATTATTTGATTCTAGTTTCATCAAATCTACAACATTTACTACTCTAATTTTTATATCTTTAAAGTTATTTCTTAAAATTGATGTTGCAGCAAGTGTTTCTACGGTTGGAGCATCTCCCGCACAGGCTAAGACTATATCTGGGTTATCCTCTTGATCATTTGATGCCCATTCAAATCTTCCTATTCCTTTAGTACAATGAATTACTGCTTCATCCATTGTTAGCCACTGTGGACGTGGATGCTTGCTTGCTACTATGACATTTATATAATTTTTACTTTTTATACAATGATCAAAACAAGAAAGTAGGCAGTTAGTATCAGGAGGCAAATACATTCTTACTATATCCGCTTTTTTAGTTACTAAATGATTTAAAAATCCTGGATCTTGATGTGTAAATCCATTGTGATCTTGTTGAAAACAATGGGATGTTAAAATATAGTTTAATGAAGCAATAGGTGCTCTCCATGGAAGATTAGATGTAACTTTTAACCATTTAGCATGCTGACTTGCCATTGAATCTACTATTCTGATAAATGCCTCATAACTTGCAAAAAAGCCGTGACGACCTGTAAGTAAATACCCCTCAAGCCATCCTTGACATAAGTTTTCAGAAAGCATTGAATCAATTATTCTGCCATCTTTACTTAAAAATTCATCATTATCATATATCTCACCTTCAAATTGCCTATCTGACTCTTCAAACATATAATTAAGTCTATTTGATAAAGCCTCATCTGGTGAAAATGCCCTAAAATTTCTATTTTCTTCATTTAATTTTATTAAATCTCTTATATATTTACCTAAAGACATCATATCTTGATTAATAGTATCTCCCTTAATTGGAACATCTATTGCATAATTTTTAAAATCTGGGGTTCTTAATTCTTTTAATAGTAATCCACCATTAGCATTAGGATTTGCTCCCATTCTTTTTGTGCCTTCTGGTATAAATTCTTTTATCCAATCGTAAAGTTTACCATTTTCATCAAATAATTCTTCTGGATGATAACTTTTCATCCAATCTTCTAATAATTTTAAATTTTCTTGCTTGTTATCAATTGTAATAGGTACTTGATGAGCTCTAAAAGAACCTTCTATAGTTTTTCCATTAAACTCTTTTGGTCCAGTCCATCCTTTTGGTGTTTTTAATATAATTACAGGCCAGAATGGTCTTCTAGTCTCTCCTTCTTCTCTTGCTTTTTTTTGAATTCTTTTTATCTTTTCTATAGCCATATCAAGTGCTTTTGCCATCAAGTTATGCATTTTTAATGTATCATTACCTTCAACAAATATTGGTCTATATCCATATCCCATAAATAATGACGCTAATTCTTTTTTAGAAATACGTGCTAAAACTGTAGGATTAGCTATTTTATATCCATTTAAATGTAGTATTGGAAGTATTGCACCATCAGTTTTAGGATTTATAAATTTATTTGAATGCCAACTTGTTGCAAGAGTTGCAGTTTCAGCCTCACCATCACCTACTACTACTGTCGCAATTAAATCTGGATTATCCATAATTGCACCTACAGCATGAGCTATACTATAACCAAGTTCTCCACCTTCATTAATAGATCCAGGTGTTTCAGGAGCTACATGTGAAGATATACCACCAGGAAAAGAAAACTGTTTAAATAGTTTTTTTAACCCTTCTATATCTTCAGTAATATTTGGATAAATCTCACTATAAGTTCCTTCCAAATAAGTATTAGATACCATAGCCTGTCCACCGTGACCTGGTCCTGATACATAAATCATATTTAAATCATACTTTTTTATAACTCTATTTAAATGAGTATAAATAAAGTTTTGTCCTGGCGTTGTTCCCCAATGTCCAACAATATTTTTCTTTAAATCACCAAACTCTAGTGGTCTTTTTAAAAGTGGATTATCAAGTAAATATAATTGTCCTACTGATAAATAATTACATGCTCTAAAATATGCATCAAGTATCTTTATTTCTTTATCATTTAATACGTTCATATCACACTCTCCTATTTATAATTATATTACCATATTTTTTATATTATTTCTACTGTTTTATTTTTTAAATAATCTACTATTTCATCTAAATGCATACTATTAGATCCTTTTACATATATACATTTACCTTTTAAATTTAATTGATCTAAATATTTAATCAATTCTTTATTATTATTAAAATGTTTTGAATAAATATACTTAGTATAATTACCTACAGTTAATATAGTATCATTAATATTAATTAATTCATTAATTTTTTTATGATATTTAATACTATATTTACCCAACTCTAACATGTCTCCTAGTATAATTATTTTATCACCTTTTATATTCTTTAAATATTCAAGTCCACACTTTACTGATTCAAATGATGCATTATAACTATCATCTATTATTACATAATCATTACATTTTATCATCTTTAATCTTTTATTATAAGATTCATACTTATTTAATACATCTATTATTTTATCTATAGGAATTTTATAATAAATTCCAGCTTTTATACATTCTAGAATCATTGGTATATATTCTTTTACAGGATTATTATATTTTATTTCATAATTTTTATCTAAATATATTTTAAATATCATATACTTTTCATATAAATTAATATCATAAGCTATCAAATCATTATTATAATTAATGCCACATTTATAAGATTTTGTTTTATCTAAGTATTTTGAATCTCCATTTACAATAAGCAAATCTTTTAAAGATGACGTAATTTCCATTTTTGCTTTAAATATATTTTTCTTGCTACCTAAATTACCTATATGAGCAGAGCCGATATTGGTAATAATTGCGATATCTGGTTTTATTAAATCTGATATTTTTTTTATTTCTCCTTTATGATTCATTCCTACTTCAAATATAGCCACATCATAACTGTCATCTAAGTTTTTTATAGTTTCAAATACTCCAATTATATTATTTTTATTACCTTCATTTTTTAATACTTTATATTTATTACTTAATATTTTATATAGTATTTCTTTGGTTGTAGTCTTACCATTAGAGCCTGTTATCGCAATTACATTTATATTATATTTATCGCGATAATATTTAATTAATTTTTCTAAAATTTCATATGTTGAATTTACTTGAATAATTATTTTATTTTTTAATTTAATATATTTTTCTGTTATTATAACGTCGCACTTTATCTTATCATTTATAAAATTACTAGCATCATATTTTTTTCCTTTTAGTGCGATAAAACAATCTTCTTTTTTTAATTTTCTTGAATCTAAAATAAAGTTTTTTAAACTTATATCTTTATACTCCCCTATAAGTTTACCACCTGTAATACTTAAAAGTTCATCTATTCTCATAATTTTCACACACCTTTTTAAAATAATCGAATATCTTATATTCTAATTTATCATATTCAACCATTTTCTCTGGGTGCCACTGAACTCCTAAAAAGAATTTTTTACTTGTATCTTCTATTGATTCTATACAATCACTATAACTAGATACAACTAGATTAGTATTAACTACACACTTTTTATGTGATGAATTAACATAAATACTATCCCTTTTTATTATTTTATATAAAAGTGTATTTTTCTTTATATTAATTTTATGTGAATATTTATTTTTATCTTTATGATTATCTATATTTACTAAGTAACCTTTAAATAATACTCCCATAGCTTGCATACTCATACATATAGCAAGAAGAGGTATATCATTATCATATAAATATTTAATAATTTTTAAATGTATTAATTCATAATCATCTCCACCTTGCATAATAACGCCCTTGCACATATTTATTTTATTTATTACATCATCATAATTAGTAAGTGGTATTAATATATAATCCATATCTAGTTTATAAAATGATTGATATACATAATAAATATTATTTTTCTCACTACTTAACCCATTATTCATAATTATTCCTATCATAATTAAATATATGAAAAAAGATACACATTTTGTGCATCTTACATATATTTTTCCATTGATTTCATCATTTGATTAACTTGCTTTTTAGATGGAGTTCTACCCATCTGCATCATCATAGCTTTAATCATCTCTTCATTTATAGGTGGATTTTTCTTAAGATATTTCTTTGTTACAGAACGAGATATAAAAAATCCAATAACTGCTCCTACTATTAATCCAAATAATATTTGTAATATGTCCATTAACATATAATCATCTCCTTATGTGTTTAATTTTACTATAAAATTATTAAAATAGCAATCAATTATAATTATAAGTTAGCTTTTCTCTTAACCAAAAGTATTCTTTAGTATCAAAATTACACACAAATATATCTTTATGATAAATATAAAATATGCATAATAATTCTCTTAAGTGTTTATTTGTTTTAATACAAGCATAACTTTTAGTAATTTTAAGCGTTGTATTATCATTTAAATAATAAGTATTATTTACACACCTTAAGTCATATTTCTTTTTTAAATAGTTTTTTAATATAGAATCATTAAAGAAATAGCACATATTATGATATATACTAAATCCATAATTATAATTTTCTTTATTCATAAATTTTAAATTTTCTAACATTGTATATAAATATTGGTCGTTCTTTTTATAATAATCTTTTCTTATTACAAATAAATAGTAAGTCATATAATCACCATCTTGATTATATGACTTATTTTAGTCGAATTATGTTAGTTTTTATTTACTATTTCAATTACTTTTTTTAATATTGATTCTAAATCAAAATTCATATGTTTTAATACATCCTTAGGCTCTGCACTCACACCAAAACTATCTATTGAAATAACATTTTCAAAAGCAGTAAATCTACATAAGCTAGTATTTGATGCCGCTTCTATTACTATTCTTTTTTTATTTTTTAATACTTCATCTTGATATTCTTTTGGTTGACTTAAAAATATTTCTATACTAGGCATACTTACTACTCTTGATTTTATATTTAATTTATCAAGAACTATAGATATTTTATATGATGTTACTAAATCTTTTCCTGTTGATATTAAAGTAACTTTTGCATCTTCATTTTCTTTTATTACATAACCACCTTTTAAAGTCCCTAATACACTTGTATTTTTTAATCTTTCTTCTTTATCTCGTGCAATTATTATAGCAGAAGGATTAGAATTATTTAATATTGATTGATAGCACCCTACTATTTCTTTTAAATCAGCTGGTCTATATACTGTTAAATTTGGTAGTGCTCGAAGGGATGATAACTGTTCTACTGGTTGATGAGTAGGACCGTCTTTTCCAACAAATATAGAATCGTGTGTAAATATATATATTACTTTCAAATTCATTAAAGCAGACATTCTAATTGCTGGTTTTAAATAATCAGAAAACACTAAAAAAGTTGATGCAAATGGAATAAATTTTAATAAAGCTAGACCGTTTGTTATCGCACCCATAGCATGTTCTCTAACCCCATACCATATATTTTTGGAATTAAAATTATTCTTTGTTATATCATCTTGATAATCGAGATACGCTTTAGTAGATGAATTTAAATCTGCAGATCCACCTACTATTTCCATAATCTCTCTAGAGATTTTATTTAATACTAATTTATTAATATCACGCATATCAGATTTATCTATATCCCACTTATATTTACTTAAATCATATTTTATATTATCTTTAAAATAAAACTTTATATCTTGATATTTTGTATCTAGTTTATTATCTATTTCTTTATTATATAAATCGTATGAACTATTATATTTATCTCCTACTCTACTAGCTATAAAGCCTATTAAATCTCTTCTTAATGTTTCATTTACATAAAATGGTTCTTTAGATATTTTTAGCTTATCTTTTAACTGATTTATATCATCATCTGTAAGAGGAGTGCCATGTACTTTATTTGTATCTTGTAATAATGAACCATAACCTATATGAGTTTTAACTTCAATAAATGCTGGTTTCTTACTTTTTTTAGCTTTGTTTATTTCTATATTTAACTGACTGATATTATTTCCATCATTTACTTTATATGTATTAAATCCCATTGCTTTAAATCTTAAATGTATATCTTCTTCAAATACAAACTTTGTAGAACCATCTAATGTAGTATTATTTGAATCATATATTATTATTAAATTATTTAATGCTAATGTACCTGCTAGTGATAAAGCTTCATAAGATATTCCTTCCATTAAATCTCCGTCACTAACCAGTACATAAGTTTTAAAATCTATTATTTTTTGTGTTTTAGAATTACTATCTTTTCTTATTCTTGATTCTAATATTTTTTCTCCAAGTGCGATTCCTACTGCTGTTGCAACCCCCTGTCCAAGTGGTCCTGTTGTACATTCTACTCCTTTTGTTACTCCATATTCAGGATGACCTGGTGTATTTGATTTTATACTCCTAAAATTTTTTAAGTCTTCTAATGTTAATGGGTATCCACACATATAAAGAGTTGAATATAAAAGTGCGGAACCATGCCCTGCTGAGATGATAAAGCGGTCTCTATTAAACCATTCAGTATCGTTTGGATTAATATTTAAATGATATTTATAAAGAGCATATAAAATTGGTGAGGCTGAAAGTACAATTCCAGGGTGTCCACTATTTGCACACTTTATCATATCTATTGCAAGTGTTTTTATATTAGCTATAGTATCACTATCCATATTACCCTACCTTTCAAGTTTATTATATCAAAATAACATTTAGATATATAGTGAACAAATGTTTGACATTAATATAATTTAATGATACAATTTATATGGTGATTATATGGAATTATTAACAAAAAGACAAAAAGATGTTTTAGATGTAATAAAAAAATTCATGGCATCTAACGGATATCCTCCAACTGTAAGAGAGATTGCAGAAATTATGCATCTATCTTCTCCAGCAACTATCCAAGTGCATTTAGAAAGTTTAGAAAAAAAAGGATATATAAAAAAACATGGCAATATGAATCGTACTATTGAATTATTGGTTATTAACGAATATGAAAATAATCATACTATGGATATTCCACTACTTGGTAAAGTAACTGCTGGAATTCCTATTGAAGCGATTGAAAATCCAGATGAATATTTCACAGTTCCAAGTAGTATGGTTAATGGTAAAAATGAAGTATTTGCACTTAATGTATCAGGAGATTCTATGATTAATGCAGGAATATTTGATGATGATATAGTTATTATTGAAAGAACTAATAGCGCAAAAAATGGAGATATTGTAGTTGCTATGAATGATGAAAACGAAGTTACTATTAAAAGATTTTTTAAAGAAGATAATCATTTTAGCTTACAACCTGAAAATGATTATATGGAACCTATTATCTTAGATAATGTAACAATTCTTGGAAAATTGGTAGGACTTTATAGGACATTTTAAAAAGATACCGAAGTATCTTTTTTAATATAATTTATCTGGATATATACCAGATTTTTTTAAATCTTTAATATAATCTTTTAAACTTTGTAAATCTTCTTTATATGTAATTCCCATCCATTTTTCTTCTGTAGGAACAACTCTCATTTTTATTATACCCTTTTTTATCATATCTGTTAATACATTGGGAAGCAAATATTCAATATTGTCTATATTATCTATATTATTATTTAAAAAGTCTTTAATATCATCATCTATATAATCAATTACTTCCTTTGAAAGACCATACATAAGCATAGCTACTTCTTGATCTTCACTAAATTCTATTTCTCTGTTTCCAATAATTTCTTTACCCATAATTTTGTTATCTACTTTTTCTATAACAAAATCATTATTTTCAGTAACATATCCATCTTCACTAAAACAAATGCCTCTTTTTACAGAACCATTTACACTCATGGTATTTTTAAGTTTATAACCTATTAAAGATATTATATTATTATTTAATGATTCATATAACTTAACAAATGCATCTTTACCATAAAAATCATCAGCAGAAATAACACCAAAATTTCCATCAATATATTCTTTTGCACAATATATAGCGTGTGCAGTACCAAATGGTTTTTTTCTACTTTTTGGAATAGTAACATATTTTTCAATATTATCATTATTCTGAAAAGCATATTCTACTTTTACTATTTTACTAACTCTTGCACCTATGGTTGATTTAAATAATTCATAATTTTCTTCATTTATTATAAATACTATCTTATCAAATCCAGCACGAACTGCATCGTATACTGAATAATCAATAATAAAATTCCCCTCTTCATCTATTTTTTCTACTTGTTTTAATCCTCCAAATCTGCTACCCATACCAGCAGCAAGTATTACTAATGTCATATTACCTCCTAAAACATTATATCTATTTTTAATATATTTTTGCACTTTTCATCTACTTTATAAAGAGCAACCTCTTTATCATTATCCATAAATAATACTTCATCCTTATTATATATATTATCTATTTTAGCTCCATTTAATACCTTCTTTTTTATATCATCACTTATATTTACTTTATATATATCTAATACATCTTTAATTGGTATTATATTATTTATATCAATATCTTCTATTTTTATAGCATCATTAATACTATATTTACCTTGTTTTATTCTTCTTAAATCAGTCATAATTGCACATGTATTAAGCTTTTCTGCAATATCTCTTATTAGACTTCTTATATATGTTCCTTTACTTACATTACATCTAAACTTAATTTCTGTTTTATCATTTTTATAAATAGGCTCATCAATTAATTCTATATCTTTTATCTCAACCTCTCTATATGGCAAATTAATTTCCATATTACTTCTTGCATATTCATATAACTTTTTACCATTTACCTTTACTGCTGAATAAATAGGAACTTGTTGACTATATTTTCCTTTAAAGCTATTTAAAGTATTTATTATATCTTTTTTACTAATAATAGATTTTATATCTTTTAATACTTTTCCTTCTGTATCTATAGTATCTGTAGCTATACCAAATGTACAACTTGCTATATATTCTTTATATTCAGCTGTTATTCTATTTACAAGTTTAGTTGCCTTATTTACGCATATAATAAGTACTCCCGTTGCAATTGGATCAAGTGTTCCAGTATGACCTACTTTTTTTGTTTTTAATTTTTTTGATACTTCATTTACTACATCCCTACTAGTAACACCTTTTTCTTTATCTATTATAAAAATTCCATTCATTTTATTCAATCCTTCTTTATATAATTATAAATAAAATTATATTTATAGTCAAATAAAAATACACAAAATGTGTATTTAATTAATTTCGTATATTGTACCTTCTCTAGTATCTTTTAATACTATATTTTTACTAAGTAATTCTTCTCTTATTTTATCTGCAAGTATATAATCTTTATTTTTCTTAGCTTCATTTCTTCTTTTAATAGAATCATTTATATATTCTTCAAGTTTTTCATCAATTTTATTTTCTTTAACTAAATCAAGTGATAATACTTTATCAAAATCATTAATTAAGTATTTTTTACTTGTATCGTTTAAATCACTTTTTAAAACATCATATATAACTGTGATTGCATTTGCTGTATTTAAATCATCTTCTAGATATGATTTAAACTTATCTTGATAATTTTTAATTTCTAAATTATTAACCTCTCCATTATCAGTTAATGAATTTATTTTACTTTTTAATTTATTATAGGTATTTTCTGCTTGTTTTAAATTATCAAATGTAAATAACAATTGCTTGCGATAATGTGATTGCAAACAATAAAATCTATAAGTAATTGGGTTATATCCTTTTTCTTCAAGTAACGAAACAGTTAAAAATTCTCCTTTTGATTTACTCATCTTACCTGTTATATCATTTAAATGCTCTATATGGAACCAATAGTTACACCATTTTTTTCCTAAATATGATTCGCTTTGCGCTATCTCATTGGTATGATGGGGAAATATATTATCAACACCACCACAATGTATATCTAATTTTTCACCTAAATATTTTAAAGAAATAACTGAACATTCTATATGCCATCCAGGATATCCTAATCCCCAAGGACTATCCCATTTTAATTCTTGATTTTCAAACTTTGATTTAGTAAACCATAATACAAAGTCTGTTTTATTCTTTTTATATGAATCAATATCTACATCATCACGTACAGCCTCAATAAGTGAATCCTCTTCATGATTTGTAAGTTTATAGTAATCATCTAATTTTGATGTATCAAAATATACATTACCACCATTTACATAAGCATAATCTTTTTCTATTAAGGTAGATATAAATTTTATATAATCATCTATACAAGTTGTAGCAGGTATTACAGTATCTGGCCATTTAATGTTTAATTTTTTACAATCTTCTTTAAAAGCTTCAGTATATTTTTTAGCTATATCAAGTACTGATACATTTTCTCTTTTTGCTCCTTTTAACATTTTATCTTCACCTGTATCAGCATCACTAGATAAATGTCCAACATCTGTAATATTCATAACTCTATTAACTTTATAACCAATATAATTAAGTGTTTTTTCTAATATATCTTCCATCATATATGTTCTAAGATTTCCAATATGAGCATAATGATATACAGTAGGACCACAAGTATACATTTTAACAACATTACTATTTGGTTTAAATTCTTCTACTTTTCTTGTTAATGTATTATAAAAGTTCATAATCTCACTTCCCTACAAACATTATATCATTAAATTTAATTTTTTTTACAAAAATTATTGATTTTGCTAATTATTTGTGATAAACTTAGTAGGTAGTTATGGATCTTTAGCTCAGTTGGTTAGAGCAATCGGCTCATAACCGATCGGTCATAGGTTCGAGTCCTATAAGATCCACCAACTATCGCAGGCGTGGCGAAATTGGCAGACGCACTAGACTTAGGATCTAGCGCCGAAAGGCATGGGGGTTCAAGTCCCTTCGCCTGCACCAACGATAAATTTGTTCGAACTATTCGAACTTTTATATACATCAGTCTGAAATATGACTGATTTTTTGTGCATTATAGAAACCCACTGGTAATTTTGATACTTGTGTCAAAATACCTAGGGGGTTAAATATTTTGTCATAAACAAAATAGATTCAAAGAAAGGATGTGATTTATATATGTCAGAACTTGCATATTCACTACATTTGGGTAGTGATAAAAATAGAAAAAATGCATCAAGAGCAAGTGCAAAATCTAATGCTAGTGGAACTACTTCACTATCAAATAATGCAATTCAAAATGCTAGACAATTATCTCGTGTTGATAAACATAATTATCGTAAGTATGATGATAAACCACACTTAATTGAAATAGTTAGAGGAACAACTTCTTTATATAGTGATGTTCAAAAATTGTATATAGATGAATTTGAAGAAGCAAGATTAGAATACAATTCTAAGCAAACTAGAGATGATAGAAAAATAGATGACTACTTTAAAAAGATTAGTGATAATTCTAAAAATGATTTAGCCTGTGAGATTATTATTGAACTTGGAGATAAAAAATATTGGGATACTAAAGATGAAAAGTTCAAGCATAAAATGTCTAATGTATATAAAGAACAAGTTAAAGATTTAGAAACTTTAATTCCTAACTTTAAAGTAGCAAGTGCAATTATTCATTATGATGAAACTAGTCCACATATGCATATTGTTGGCGTTCCAATTAAATATAAAAGTAAAAATGGTATGTCTAAACAAGTTGGTAAATCTGATGTATTTACTAAAACTAAATTAATTGAACTACAAGATAAAATGCGAACTTTATGTATTGCTAGTTTTAATAAAGAATATGGCTTAAACAATGCTTTAAAGACTAAACAAAAAGGTAGAAATAAAGATATAAATGTTAAAGATATGGGAAACTATATTGAAATGCAAGAAGAATTATCTAAAAATAAAGAACGATTAGAAATAGCAAATAAAAAATCACTAGAACTAGATAATAATTCTAATGAAGTTAAAGATATAGTTAATAATTTAAAAACTACTTTTACTAACAAAGATAAATATGTTTTAAACAAAGATGATAAAGATAAAATTGATAAATTTATTCAGCAAGTAGATTCAACTAATAAAGAATATAAGAAAATGCAAAAGTTATCTATTACCTTAAATGATGTAGATACTGAACTTCAAGAAAATAGAAAAAAGATTAAAATACTAACTAAAAACAATGATGCATTAAATATTAAAGTTAAATCTCTTGAAAAAAAGATAGATAAACAAGAAGATGAAATTGATGATCTAAAAGAAAAAAATTCTAAACTACAAAATACGATTAATTTCTTTGAAACCCTATTTGATAGATTAGTTAAGTTTATAAAAGATAAAATGTTTGGTAAGGAAAAAGAACGAGAAGATTATTGGAATTTTTCAAAAGATTTATATACTCACAATATATTTAGTGATAAAACTATCCAATCAATTCAAGATGATTATATTTGGAATAAAGAAAATGATAATGACAAAGAAAAAGATGATTTTGAGATAGAAATTTAGAAAACTTATTGTAATTATCCCATAAATAATATATAATAAAAAGCAATTTATGGGGAGGAATATATATGCTAAAAATTTATCAAGCTTATGCTGATAGGGATGAAATCAAAATTAAAGATCGAATTGATTTTAGATATGGTCAATTTGATACAGGATTAAATGGCTTTGGACAAGTTAAATCAGGAAATTTAAGTGTATCTAGAGCAAATTATGAATTACAAACACTAAAGAGTTTTAGAGAATATCTTAAAACAGTTAAAACAATTGATGGTTATGTAGATGATTTTGCAATTTGGAATCCAATGACTTATAAAATGCTTGAAGAAAAATATAAAGACATTTCTAAAGATTTTGATACTTATGAAGAATATGGATTAAATGAAGAAGGAATATTACTATTTACTGACTATGTTCGTTTAATGCATCCTAATGATGATTCAGTTCAAAGAATTTTTGGAAGATATCCAGAAAATGGAATGTATTTAATTATGCCTAATGCTTCATTTAGTATGGCAAGAGGCACATTTGGTGGAGATGCTACTGAAAATTATGAAGTATTACAAAGTCAAAGTTTAGGAAGGCAATTAGTTTTAACTAAAATGAATAGGAAAATTTAATCAAACAATATTGTTAAAAATTATTTTTAAGGTTATAATATTTTTAGTGAGTGATATTTATATCATTCGTACTTGTGTAAAGTTGTAGATATCTACGACACCCGCACCAACGATAAATTTGTTCGAACTATTCGAACTTTTATATACATCAGTCTGAAATATGACTGATTTTTTGTGCATTATAGAAACCCACTGGTAATTTTGACACAAGTATCAAAATTACCAGTGGGTTAAATATTTTGTCATTAGGTAAATATTTAATAAATATGTAAAACACTAATAAAAGTCTGCAATTTTATGCTACAATTAAAGTGAAAGTTATATCTTATAAACTTTATAGTAATTTATTAAGAAAGGAGCAAGTATATGAAAAATAATCTAGTAAAAACAGAAATAGATGTTAAAAACAATAAAGTTGGAATTATGCGAATTGGTGATGTTGATTATATATCATTAACTGATTTAGCAAAATATTCTAATCCAGAAAATCCTGCGAATGTAATTATTCATTGGATGAGTAACAAAGGAACTTTTGATTATATAGGTTTATGGGAACAATTAAATAATGAAAATTTTAATTTCACGGAATTCAGTGAAATTAAAATTAATGAAGTTGGATATCCATCATTTACTTTAAGTCCAAAGAGATGGATACAAAGAACTAATGCTATTGGAATATACTCTAAAGGTGGAAAATATAGTATTGGAACATTTGCTCATCCTGATATAGCATTTGAATTTGCTAGTTGGTTAAGTCCAGAATTTAAACTATATTTAATTAAGGAGTTTGAAAGATTAAAGAAAAATGAAGCATATCAAGAAAAGATAGAATGGCACGCTAATCGTATTTTATCTAAAACTAATTATATAGTTCATACTGATGCTGTAAAAAATTATATAGTGCCAACACTAACTGAAAAGCAAAAGAAATTTGCATATGCCGAGGAAGCTGATGTTTTGAATGTTGCATTATTTGGTATGACTGCAAAAGAATGGAGAGAAAACAATCCGAAACTTGCGGAGGATGGCAATATGAGAGATTATACTGATCTACTTCATTTGGTAATATTAAATAATTTAGAAAATTCTAATGCTGAATTTATTAAATTAGGCATTAATCAAAGGGAAAGACTAATAAAATTAAATGAATCCGCTAGAAATCAAATGGAAGTATTAAAAAATAATAACGGAATTAAGGAATTAGAAATATTGCAAAAACAAATAAATGCAAGTAATCATTTAATAGAAACAAAATAATATTAAAAAGACGGTCACATATTATCAATGCAACTGTCTTTTATTTTCTTCCAAATAACCCATGTTTTTTCTCAATTGTTTTAGTTAAAATATAAGGTTTATTATTTTCATCATCAGGTTTTACTAATGAAATACTTGAATATTCTCCAGCAAATATTCTAAATAAAGCACTACTTATGCAATCATCAAACACTGTTTTTAAACTTCTAGCACCACTTTGTTTGGATATAGCAAGTTCAGCAATATATTCAATAAATTCATCACTAAAATCAAAATTAACTTCTAACATATCAAATAATTTTTTATATGTATTTAATGGACTAAAATCAGATTCTTTTAATATTTTAATTATATCTTCTTTTGATAATGGATTCATTGCAATAGTTTTAGAAAATCTACCAATTAATTCGCTCATAATACCATATTTAATAAAATCATTACTACTAATTTTGCTATAATCATCGTAATTTACTTTTTTCCCCATGTTATTACTTCCAAAACCAATGGTATTACCACTATTTTGTTTTTTTTCATCAATTATACCAGTAAAGGCACCTAATGCAACAACTGTTAATTTAGATGTATCAAATTTTTTATCACCAAAATAGAATAACGTTCCATCAAGTAATTTTAATAGTGATCTTTGAACTCCTAACCTAGAAACGTGAGATTGATTATCTTCAGATTTTTCAGCAAGTTTATCAAATTCATCAATTGCTAAAATACCTTTTTCTGCAAGTTCAATGTCATTATCAGCTGCAAGGTATAAATCTTCAAGCATATCAGTTATTTTTCTTCCTTGATAACCTGTTTCAGAAAGTGAAGTGGCATCTTCAATAACTAGAGGTATATTATACAATTTAGAAATTCTTTTTTAAATTTCTGTTTTACCAGTTCCAGTAGAACCATAAATTAAAATGTTTTCTTTTAATTTAGCAATTAAATCCATATCTAAATCAGAATTAACAACCTTTTGATTTTTAAATAGTGCAGTTAATATTTGCATTATTTGTTCATCTTGCGAAATTATTGTTTTTTGATTGAAGAATACATAGACGATATATCACTATTTTTTTCAAATTCATCTTCATCAAAATCCGATTGTCCTTTTTTATCATTATTTTGTAAATATGTTATTAAATCTTCATTTATTAATTTTGATAAACTAGTTCCATTATCTCCTCTTAAATAATACTTACCAGTAGATGATATTCGTTTGTTTCTAATTGCAATAAAATTAACATGATTATCATTAACTTTCAAAGCATCTTCAAGATTATCTGCTAAAAAAACAAATTCTTCTTCATTTCCGTTTTTATTTATAAAACTTGCATATGTTCCGTTGTAGTTTCCACTTAAAACATTAATTCTATCATTATTTTCAGTGTTAGTAAAACCAATACCAGCTACATAATCAATAAACTCAAAAATTTCATATTTTTTGTTTTCATATGTAACATATTTCTTTTTTAAATAAATAACCAATTCTTAAATTTGCCATAACAAACTCCCCCTTAATGCGAGAGTTATTATATCATACTTTTTAATTTTTTTTTTAAACTATTCAAATTTATCAAAAAATGTGTTATATTCTTATTAGTGAGTGATATTTATATCATTCGTACTTGTGAGAAAAGTTGTAGATATCTACGACACTCGCACAAAATTAATAATAAACTCAAACTTATAAAAGTTTGAGTTTTAATATACCTTACTTTAGCCCACTCTTATATTCATTAAAATAAATTTTTCCAGAATTTCATTATATTTATTATATAGTTCAAATGCATTTTCTGTATGTAATATTTCTTTTGTAAACTCATTATATGAATTTTCATCTTGAATTAGTTTAATTAAAAAATCTATTTTCTCTTGCTCACTTATACCATCTAATTTTTCAAAATAATTTGTTAATGCTTCTTGCCAAAAAGGATCTTCATTTGTTTTTGTTACATAATTAATAATATCTACTAAAGAAATATCAAAAGTTTTAGGTTGAATACTATATTCTTTTCCTGTTTTTTCTTTTAATAATTATTCTAATGCTATTTTAATAGAGCTATTGCTAACATCATTACTTGAGTTCAAATAATTTTTAATAATATACTCTATTTGTTCTTCTTTAGTATTAAAGCAATAATTATGCTTTAAACTTTCATATTTAGCTTCTAATTCTTCAACAGATAATTTTTCATACAAACTTCTTGCTACAATTGGTGCAAATGCCATAAATATCCTACTCCTTTTATAATTATTATAACATATTTATATTTTTTTGTTATAATAGTAGTTATTGGAGATAAATACATGACTTTAGAACAAAATATTATAAGTGCAATTAAACGATGTGATAAAGAATTTGTTTTTGATAACAATAGTAAGTTTAGTATATACCCTTTTACTACTGAAAATATAAGTGGTTATATTGAACAATTTGACCTATACGATAAATCTTTACTAACTGTAGGCAGTTCTTCCGATCAAGTTATAAATTCTATTTTATATGGTTGTAAAGACATAACATTAGTAGATATTAATTCTTACTTTAAATACTATTATTATTTAAAAGTTGCAAGTATACTATGTTTAGATATGGATGAATTTTTCTACTTTTTAAGATATAAAAGCTATCCAAAAACTTTTAAAGATAATTATGCCGTATTTGATTTAAAGATATTTGATAAAATTAAATTAACTTTACGACTACTTGATTATGAATCATATTTATTCTTTGATGAATTATTTCAATCATATAAAGGATATGATATAAGAGAAAGTATATTTTCATCAGATGAATATAATACACATATAATAAGAAACTGTAATAACTATTTAAAAGATGAAAAAAACTATAAAAATATAAAAGAATTAATTACTAAAATAAAACCAACATTTATAAATAAAGATTTATTTAAAATTGAATTAAATAAAAAATATGATAATATATGGCTATCTAATATTGGAACATATTTGTCGCTACCTGATTTAAAGATATTAATTGATAGAATGAATTTATTACTAAATAATAATGGCAAATTATTAGTAAGCTATTTATATAGAACAGATAAAAATACTATATATAAAGATGATTGGTCTATAATATATAATTTAAATAAAACATTTGAAGTATTAAAAGAATACAATATAGAATTAAAATCATTTACTGGTATTGATGGGTTTAAATTTAAAGATGATAATATTAAAGATTCTATTTTAGTATATAAGAAAATTAAGGAGAATTTATGAAATATAAAGAGATATTAGATAAAACAAATGTTATTTATAATTATTTAAATATTAATAATGATATAAAAAAAGTTTTTAAAAAATGAAAAAAAATAAACTATAAGATAATTTAATTAATATAACCCCGTTTCTATTTTAATAAGAAACGGGGTTTATAATACTATATATTTTCTTTAATATAATTTATGATTGATTCAGTATCCATCCCCTCTTCTTTTAATAATTCTAAAGGATTATATCTATCGTAAAATTTCTTTTTTAATCCAAAATTTTTTACTTTTATATCTGAATCACCATAATATGATGCTATCTTTTCCCCAAATCCACCATCTAATATACCATCTTCTAAGGTAATAACTAACTTATGTTCTTTTAATAGTTCATCTAACAATATATTATCAATACCTGATGCATATAAAGGATTAATCAAAGTTGGCAAAAAACCTAATTCATTATTTATTTTTTTAGATAATTCTTCTCCCATTTGATAAAAATCACCTAGTGCAATAATAGCCACATTCTTTCCTGTTTGCTCTAATTTATATTTGTTTATGTTATCAAAATTTGTTAAAGTATTTCTTTCTGTAACATCATTTCCAGGCATTAATATCATAACTGGATGTTTTTCTTGATTTATAGACCATTCAAGAACATCTAATAATTCATTTTTAGAAGTTGGACATAATAGTAAAAGATTGGGAATATTAGAAAATATTGATATACCAAATATTCCTAAATGTGTAACATCAGTAAGTCCATCAAATGATGAATAATTTAATAATATAGTTACTGGACTATTATTTATACATACATCATGTGATATTTGATCATAACACCTTTGCATAAATGTTGTATTTGTAATAACTAGTGGATGAGCTCCCCTTTTTGCTGCTCCTGATGCCATTGCAATTGCTTGTTCTTCTGCAATACCTACATCTACAAACTTTTCTCCTAATTCTTTTCTATCATCTATATTTAGATTAAAGCTACCTGGCATATTAGGTGTTATTACCATAAATTTTTCATCTAATTTAGCCTTATTTAAAATATATTCTCGAGCTATAGAAGTATAATCTTCTCCCTCATAAGAAAATATAGGTTTTCCTGTTTTTCTATCAAATGGCATAGTCCAGTGCCAATTTTCTTTATTATCTTCAGCTAATTTATATCCTTTACCCTTTTTAGTATTAATATGAACTACTATTGGATGATTAATATCTTTTACTTTTTTTAATACATTAATCATAGAGGCAATATCATTACCATTTTCCTCATAAATATAATCTAGTCCAATAGCTTTAAACATATTATTTTCATAACTACCATTTGTTTCTCTTAATTTTTTTAAATTTTTATATATTCCACCATGTGTTTCTGATATAGATTGTTGATTATCATTTAAAATAATTATTAAATTAGAATTTATTTCTGATGCAGCAACATTTAAGCCTTCTAATGCTTCTCCTCCTGATAGTGCACCATCACCAATTACTGCAATAACATTTTCACAGCCACCTAAATTATCTCTCGCTTTTGCAAGACCTGTTGCTAGTGAAATTGATGTTGAGGTATGACCCACATTAAATAAATCATGTTCACTTTCATCTGGATTAGTGTATCCTGAATCTTCACTAAAATGATTATCATCAATATAACCTAATTTTCTTCCTGTTAACATTTTATGTGGATAACTTTGATGAGACACATCAAATACAAACTTATCATACGGCGATGAAAATACGTAATGCATTGCAATTTCTGCTTCTACCATACCAAAATTAGGTCCAAAGTGTCCACCAATTTTCGTAAGCCTATTGAACAAGCCTTCTCGTATATCAGAAGCTAGTTCATTTAATTCCTCTATATTTAGTTTCTTTACATCTTCTGGACTATTTACTTTATTTAAAATTCTGTACATATTATTATCCTTTCTTATCATTATTAAATTTAAAATAGAATCACTTTGAATGTAATTTACTATCCGTAATATTTGTTGAATATTTTTTTAATTCATCCATAACTATTTCATTACCATGATAATTATATAATTTATCATTATTTTCTATAAATGTCATTCTTGATACTGGATTAATTAAAGTAGCAAAGCTAGCATTTACTATATCCATTTTATATTCTTTAGAATACATATCCATTTCAGTTTTAGAAAAACCATATTCAGAAAACTTTTGCAATTTAACATAATCAATATCTTGGCTTAGTGTTTTATAGTCAATTATATATTTTTCATTACCAATAATTAAATAAATACCCTTGAAATGATTATCATAAAATACAGTATATTTAATATTATTTAAATCAATATTTTTATTTTCAGCATATATTTTTTCTATAACTAAAAATAGTGATGTTTCTATATCAGAATTATCAATACCGTATTTATTTTCTTTTTCCTTACTTCCAAACAATTCATTTACAAGATTTTTTTCAAGTGTTTTTATTAATAAAAACAACTCTACATTTATCTTATTTGATTCATCAAATTTACTTCTTGTTTTTACTAACATATTTAAAAAAGTGTTAAAATCACGATTATTTAATAAATCAGTGATACTCTTGATATTGCCACTGTTTTTTCGTTTAAATATTTCTACAAACATCTTGCACGCAATTTTATATCTTCCCATTATATCTCTTTGTGCAACAAATTTAGAATAACTTGGTACTTTAAAATCTTCATCATTAAAAATACCATTAAATATATCTGTTTCATCAAATATTTTATTAAATATCTTTCTAAAATTATTACCATCATGTAATTTTGCTTTTAATAATTCTCTACCAAATAAAAAATCATATATATTTCCAAGCGCTGCAACATTATAATATCCAGTTCCATGATATTCTACATAATCCTGATTAAAGCAATAATTATTTAATATTGAAACTCCGTTAAAATCTATTCCCTCTTTTTTTAGTAATACAGTACTATAGTACTCTGTCATTATTTCTTCTAGAAGTTCACCTTCGATAAAACCAGGGCCATCATATTCTTCATCAAAATCTATCATTCCTCTATTTAATCCTGTTCTATAAATTTCATATTTATTATTGCAAGAGTCTAAATCCTTCTCTTTATGATATGAAATAGCATGTATTAACTCATGATATAATAGCGATTTAATTATATTATTTTCTGATGTCTTATGTCTACTGGAAATAATAATTTTTTTATAAGAGCTAATAAATTTAGCATCAGCACTGCCACATCTTTCTCCTATATTTTCTTGTTTTTCAAAACCAATATACTTTAATATATTAATTCTAGTTAATACTTCTTCTCTAGTAATACAATCTTTAAATGTTGTTAAAAAACTATTTATAAAATCAATTACTATATTTTTATGCTGTTCTGAGAGTATCTCAATTAATTCAGGTTTTAAATCCTTTTTTGTTACCATTTTACCACCTAATTTTATTATAACATACGGCAGACTATGTCCGCAACCTAACTTGAACTTCGATTGAAGTTCTTTTAT